>JAQWCT010000037.1 GCA_028705785.1 Sulfurospirillaceae bacterium
TAAACTCGTGTTTCTTCCCACCTTTAAAATAACCTGCTTTGATGACGAGCATCTCAGTTAGTCTATTGCCATCGAATGAAGCATAAACAAGATCTCCCTCATTGGCAAGAACTGTTTTGTGGTTGAAATTGACATAAGGAAGTTTGCCATTAGTCGTATCAATTCCCTCAATCACATAATTCCATACTTGAGCATTACTTTCATGATTAAGCGCAGTAATAATACCTTTGATATAATTTTTTCCCACAAGTTTTGAAAGTCTAGGGTTTGTTTCAGAATTTTCTGCATAAGTTTTCAAAGTACTAGGCTCTGGTGCCTTAGAACTACACCCTTGCATTAAAGCGAAAAGTAACAGTAAAGATAGTAGTTGTAGCATTTTTTTCAAACAAAATCCCTTGTATTTTTTGGAATTATAGCGAAGTTTGCTAAAAATGGTTTTATGTGATAAAATTCCGCTTGCTTTATGGGGTTGACATGGCTTCGACAGGAGTAGTGTTAGCTTATGGCTGCATGTCGGAAGTGAGGGTCTTCCGTTACACAACCTTCAAACAATAACTGCTAACAACAGTAACTATCGTCCCGCTTACGCTGTAGCGTAAGTTTAACAAATAGCGGACTGCTTCCCCCTTTAATGCTATCTAAGGAGGATTGGGAAGTATCATAGCCATGATAGCTATATTACATGAACGCCTTTACTTGTAACGAAGTTAAAGGCTCGTCTTGTGTAGCTTTCTGATTGTCGTGCGAAGCAAGATTAAACACAATCAACAATATCTAAGCATGTAGACGTCATAGGTGGCTATTTTTGGACTGGGGTTCAATTCCCCACAACTCCACCATTTTAAGTTCTCAGCATACAATCCAAGCGGTTGGCTCTTCTATGAAATAGCCTTGTGCAAAGTCTATATTTAACTTTTTCACTTCCATAAAAACGGCCTCGTTATGCACATATTCAGCAACTGTTCTCATTTGATTGAGTCTAGCAAGTTCTATCATGGATTGGACAACAGAGAGGTCTTTGGCATTGGAAACTAAATCTTTAACGAACAATCCATCGATTTTTAAATGACTTGCATTGAGTTCTCTAAGATAAGCAAATGATGATAGTCCTGCACCAAAGTCATCTAAATAGATATTGATATTTAAGGCTCGCATCGTTTCTATAAAAGCAACAACGCTTTTAACATTTGAAATTGCACATGTTTCTGTTATCTCAAAAGCAATGCATGACGCATCAATAGAGTATCGCTTAAAAGTTTCTAAGATAAATGCTACAAAATTATCACTACCGACAGTGGCGCCTGATAAATTGATATTGATATGCTTTTTATACTCTGGCAAAGAATCACCATATAGTGCTAAATTTTTACAGCAGTTTTCCACAACCCATTTATCAATTTGCAACATAAGTCCAAATCTCTCTGCCGCAGGGATAAAATAGTTGGGCGAGATGATAGTTCCATCATCATTTTTAAGTCTAATTAAAATTTCACTATGGTCCTTACAATCTTTGTTTAATGCCTGAATTTTTTGAGAGTAGAGAACAAATTTATCGTTTTTAAGAGCATCGTGAATTTTAGCAACAGAACCAAATTGCTCCATTTGATCTTGTAAGAAAAGATCATCCATCGAATAAATTTGAATTCTATTTCTACCTTTTTCTTTTGCCACATTACATGCACTGTCTGCAGCTGACAATAAAGCATTGGCATCTAATTTTGGATTATCCTCTATCGTTACGATACCTATCGAAGCTCCTACTTTAAAGCTTTTATCATCAAATATAAATGTTTTTTGGTTGATAATATCGATAATTTTTTGGGCTTTTCTTTGAGCATTTTCCAAGTCTTCATACAAAATAACACCAAACTCATCGCCGCCAAGTCTTGAAAGATAAGCATCTGAACCTAACCTTTTTTTCAGTATCACTGACAATTCTTGCAACAAAGTATCACCTTCTGTATGCCCACAAGTATCATTGATGATTTTAAATTGATCTAAATCGATATATAACAATGTTGCCCGCTGTTGATCTTCAACCAATTGATGCAATTTATTTTTAAAAGCATATCTACTAAAGAGTCCTGTGAGAGGATCATGGTTGGCTTGATATTGCAATTCTTCGGTCACATAGTGTTGCAGTGAAATATCCCTTATACTACTTCGATATCCTAATGGCTTATTGTCATCATCAAAAATACTTTGCCATGACATTGCCACCCAAATAATCGTTGAATCTTTACATATAACCCTAAATTCAACATCTTGCCCACTTTGACCTTCTAAGGCTAGTTTATGTTTTTGTTTAACCAGTAAAACATCTTCAGAAAATACCAAAGAAAATGGAAAATCCGGCATCAAATAACATTCGCTTATATCATACCCACTAACTCTTTTTACTGCGGGATTGACCCATTTTAGTTTTCCTGTGGTGTCAAACCAATTTTCCCAAGAATAAGTAAAATCAGCAATGGCTTTAAATTTTTCATTGCTTGTCTTTATGATTGCAAATTGATTTTTGATTTTTTCAGACATCGAGAGAAAAGCTTGCGAAAGGATGCCTATTTCATCTTTACTTTTGATATTGAGGGTGAAGTCAAAATTTAAAGATGATAAGTTTTTAACCGCGAGAGTAAGGTTTTCAAGATTGCTAGTCAGCCAAATACCCATAGTGAACAGTAAAACAACACTCAAAATAATTTCGATACTTGAGAGAATGATACTTTGCGTTAAAAGCTCTCGCTTGGCAAGTTCAAGGTAGGAAGTATCAATTGCAAAGTATAATTTTCCATAATTTTGCCCCAAATAAGTAATATTCACAAAAGTATGAAACAGTGATTTATCGTTTTGTAAAACTTCACTTCCCAAAATTTTGTCAAACTTTGTATCATAATTGGACGAAACTATGACTTTATCTTCTTTTGTCAGTAACATATACGCAATTCTTGAAGAAGCGGTAAACTCATCTAACATCGACTGAACAGTAGCATAATCTCTAGCTACTAATGCCCCCGACAAAGAAGCATTAAGACTCAATTTCATCTCTTTGAGATGCTGCTTGGATTGGTCTATGAGATGGTTTTCGATTAGTCTTATACTATTGAAAGCCAATAAAGACAGTATGATAAATTCAATCAAAAATGATGTTAAAACAAGTTTATATCTTAAACTATTTAGTTTCATGAGGATGCTCTTTTAATCGCTAAAAAAATTTTAGTCTCTTCTAGCAAAGATGTTAGATTAGCAATATCACTTGGCGTTATCTCGGTATAACCAATATATCCTGTGGACTTAAAAAACTCAATTCCTTGAGGAGAGTATTCAAACTGTTTGAATTTCAATACAAGTTTTTTATACAAAGACGGATGGATATTTCTACGAGCAATGGTAAAAAGATGGGGCATAGACATCTTGGTTTCGAAAAATCTTACTTTTTCTAAGACAGATTGGTCAGTCATTTGTTTTAATGGGGTATAGGTTGTAATAGCCGCAGCACTCTCCCCTATAAGGACACTTGCAATTGCACTGGTATGTGATTTTGCATTAAATAATTTAAAATCTATACCATTTTTCAATCCACTCTCTATTAAAGACTTTACACCACCCATAGATGATACTGAAAGATAATTCGAAAGTGCAATTTGCTTATTTTTCAAATCCATCTCGTCGTAATAGGGAGCATCTTTTAAGACAACAAAAATAGGCTTAAGTTCTACATTGTATCTATACAGTGGTAAAAATCCATCTTCTAAATGTAAAACTCCAAAATGAGGCCCTGTGATAATAACATCAAAAAAGCCATTTTTTGAATCCTCATAAAAATCCTCATAGCTTTTAGAAGTAAAAATCTGCACTTCCATATCAAGGCTTTTTTCAAGGTAAATTCTCAGTGGTTGATGTGTTTTTATAATTTTCAGTGAGTCAGTATAAGGAATAATCCCTATTTTAAGTACATCTGCCAACAATTGGCTTGTAAATATGAGTGCTAAAATCCATAAAAAAACAGACTTCATATCAAAACCCTAATGGTATAGATTCTATTAGGGAAAATTATACATCATAAAATATTTTTAAGCAAACTCTTTCCCCAACTTTTGATATACTGGTTTTATGAAAAGGATCACTTTGAACTCACATTATGATGTTATTATCGTTGGGTCTGGCCCTGCTGGACTTGGTGCTGCTTTTAAGCTTGCAGAAAACTCAAACCTCTCAGTTTTGCTGGTCGAAAAGAAAACAATCAGTTCAGGTGGACTGAGAAATGACTGCAAACAAAACTACACTTTTCCCGTTGGATTTCCCTATGAGCATTGGAATAAAGAAGAAGCGCATGTTTTGCTAGATGAAGTTAAAAAGCACCTTAATCCCAAACTAGAAGAGCGACTCAATATTGATAAATATGTTAAAAGAGCTGAGAAAATAGGCGTAGAGATACTTTCTATCGACCAAGCGCATGTAGGAACGGACAAGTCTTCGAAGCTTATCGCAGATCTTATCGCCAAACTAGAAGCCTTACATGTAAGCGTTGCGTTAAAAACAGAAGTCAAAAAACTCTCTTCAACTCAAAAAGAACTTACCCTCAGTGATGGGGAAATTATCTCTTTTAACCATTTGATTTTAGCCCCCGGTAGAGCGGATTATGATTGGCTTCAAGAACAGATGGATACACTAGGTGTAAGTTATAGCGACAATATCGTGGATATTGGTGTGCGCATTGAGACGAAAGAGGAAAATTACCCTATCGTTCGGGATTATTATGACCCAAAAATTCTCTTTCCTAACAAAGTTCGCACTTTTTGCACCAATTCAGGATGCGCCCATATCGTCCGTGAAAAATACAAAGGTTATTATTCTGTCAATGGACACTCACTTTCAAGAGACAATGAGCGCAACAACCTTGTCAACTTTGCGATGCTCAAAACCATCCGTTTAACTGAACCTGTCGTAAGTGGTCAACAATTTGGTAAAATCTTGGGCGAAATGGTCATGCAACTTAGCGGAGGCTCTGTCATCATGCAGCGCGTGGGGGATTTTAGGATGGGAAGTCGCAGTAAAGAAGAGTCCTTTAACAGTGATTTATACGACTTTGAGCCCACCCTTAAAAGTGCCGTTGCTGGGGATTTGTCCCTAAGTATGCCTGCTAAAATTCTTCGTGATATTTGGAAATCGTTAAAAATGCTCGACACCATCATCCCCGGGGTTTTACATCCTTCTACCATTATCTATTATCCCGAAATCAAAACCTATTCGAACAAACCTTATTTTATCAATGAATATTTTATGGTCAAAGAGGGATACTATATCATTGGAGATGGTGCAGGGACGAGCAGGGGCATCACTGCTGCTTGGGCTTCAGGGATTCGCGCCGTACAAGGAATACTCAAAAAAAGTTAGAAATTTACATCTTAATAAGGAGTACACTATGAAGCGATTTATGGTTTTTGTATTGAGTTTGTTAATGGCAACTATGGGTTTCGCGACTGACGCGACTAAAGCAAAACAGGAGGGGACAGCGAATATTTATGCCAATATCACCGCTATTGAGCCTCTCATCGAAGATTTTACAGCCAAAACAGGTGTAAAAGGTATCTACACGCGCATCTCTACGGCAAAATACATCGCCACCGTTTTAACCGAGCATATGGCAGGTAAACTGCAAGCCGACCTTTTGCAAGGCCCACTTCCTATACTTCAAGCGCTTAAAGACAAAGGCGTTTTAGCGTCTTATAAATCACCCTCAGCCGTAGGTTATCCTGATTGGGCAATCAAAGATGATGCCATCGTTCAATTTGCTATCGAATATGTAGCGCCAATTTATAATAAAGAACTCGTCAAGGCAGCTGATGTGCCAAAAACCTATGCAGACTTGGCAGATAAAAAATGGAAAGATAAGATCGTTATGCCAGACCCTGCTTCTCATGCAACGACCATTTCATGGCTTGTTGGGCTTAAAGAGGCAAAGATATTTGCGAGTGATGATGAATGGATGGCATTTCTCAAAGGACTCGCCGCTAATAAACCGATGTTTGTCAAATCCTTTAGCCCTACTCCTGCACCTGTGGAAAGTGGGGAAAAACTCATCGCCATTTCAATGCCAAAATATATCCTTACAAAAGCACAATCTCCTCTGGCTTGGGCAAATGTAGGACCACTTCTTGGTTCTCCTAGAGGCATCGCTATCGCCAAAGCTGCGCCCCATCCAGAAGCTGCAAAACTGATGATGGACTACTGGTTATCCACCTCATCCATGAAACTACTTGCGGATAAAGTGGGTGAATATGTTTTAGCTCCGGGGATTTTTCCTCCGATAGAAGGTATCGCAACAGCTAAAGTGTTACCAATCCGAGAGCTGAGTGATGAAGAAATCAAAACTTGGGGCGATACTTTTAAGAAGATATTTTATTAGCCACATTCTTTACATGTAAAGGTATTTTGATGCAAATACAGATCAAAGGTTTAACCAAAACTTATCAAACCGAGGGCAAAGTCGTTCGCGCCCTCAACAATATCAATCTCACTATCGACGCCAATACAATTTTTACTCTTTTGGGACCTAGTGGATGTGGTAAAACCACCCTCCTTCGCGCTATTGTAGGACTTGAAAATGCGGATGAGGGAGAAATCATCATCGGTGATGAAATCGTCTGGTCAAGTGAGAAAAATATTTTTATTCCTCCTGAAAAAAGAGGTCTTGGCATGGTGTTTCAAACTTACGCCATCTGGCCTCATATGAATGTTTTTGACAATGTAGGCTATCCTCTGCAAAACCAAAATCTTCCTAAAGAGGAAATAAAGCAAAGAGTAGCTGAAACTTTAAAGCTGGTACAACTCGAAGGCTTTGAAAATCGCCCTGCAACTAAACTCTCAGGCGGACAACAACAACGCGTTGCCTTAGCCCGCGCTCTTGTTGCCAAACCTAAAGTCATCTTATTTGATGAGCCTCTGAGCAATTTAGATGCAAAACTTCGAGAAGATACCAGAAAAGAGCTTCGTAGCTTTCTCAATGGTTTGGGCATTACGGCTATTTATGTCACCCATGACCGCATCGAAGCTTTAGCCCTCTCTGATGTTATCGCGGTAATGAGAGCTGGAAAAATCGTCGAAAAAGGTGCACCTAAAAAAATCTACTTTAATCCTGACAGTGCTTTTGTGGCTGATTTTATCGGTAGAGCCAATTTGATTGAGGGAACGATCACTGAGCATGATGGTGAGTTTGCAACGATACATACGGCTATTGGCGACATTAGAGGGTTAAATAGCCATCATCTTCCCATTGGTAACAATGCGCTTATCTGTATCCGCCCAGAGTTTATACATCTCGCTCACGCACAAAAAGAGGGAGATACCAATCTCTTTAAAGGCGTTATGGAAAATCTTGTTTTTATCGGAGAAGCGTATGAGGGTGACATCAAGATAAACGATACCTTGCTTACCACAACGATTGAGCCTACAGAAGACATTCAAGCAGGAAGTGAGATTTTTATCTCTTTTGCACCGCAATATTGTTTCATCATCGAAGCATAGGTTAAGCAGATGATGAAAAAAATAACCTTGACCCCTGCACTGATTATCATCGTAGGATTTTTAACCATTTGCCCTGTTTTCATGCTTGTTTTGGGTAGTTTTATGGAAGGCTTTGGTTCATTCGAGGGACTGACCCTTTCTAAATACATCACCGCATACACGGACCCTGGACTTAAAGAGATGTTGCTTAACACCCTCATCTTTACGCTTGGCTCAGCAGCGGTATCGACGATACTGGCTCTATTTTTAGCCTATATGAATACGCGTACCAATATCCCTTTTAAATTTGTCTTTAAAATCATCTCTATCATTCCTATGATGATTCCACATATTCTTTTTTGTGTCAGTTGGGCACTCTTACTTAACCCAAGTAATGGCATCTTAAACCGTCTTTTGATGGATGTGTTTGGACTAGAGAGTGCGTTGTTTAACATCTATACGCTTCCTGGGATGATTTTAGTGGAAGGATTGCTGGATTTACCTATCGCTTATCTGATTATAGCCCCTGCAATGAACTCATTTGATGTCTCGCTTGAAGAGTCTTCTAAGGTCTGTGGCGCGTCACATTGGCAAACTTTGATGCGTATTACCTTGCCTGTGCTTCGGCCTGCTATTCTAGCTTCTATCATACTCGTCATTGTACGCTCTCTCGCCTCTTTTGCCGTACCTTCAGTTCTTGGTATGCCTGGTCGCATTTATGTGCTTCCTACCCATATCTATAAGATTATCTCTTCTGGATTTGCAGCCGACTATGGACAAGCTTCAGCCATTGGTATGAGTGCGCTTGCGGCGTCTATTGTGTTGATTTATTTATATCGTTATTTGACATCGGAGAGTAGTCGTTTTGTGACTATTTCGGGAAGAGGATTTAAACCAACGCTGATTGACCTTAAGGCGTATAAATATCCTCTTTTTACCCTTGTAGGTATTCTTTCTTTTATTCTAATTATTTTACCAGTGATTGTTCTACTCTACACTTCCTTTTTACCGTATTCCATGGTGCCATCTTTAAAAGCTTTTTCGATGATGAGCCTAAAAAATTGGTACGAAGTTCTCAAAGACCCTCTGTCTTTACTCTCATTAAAAAACAGCTTGATTTTAGGCATTGGGGGTGCGACGCTAGGTGTTATCTTATCTATCTTTGTCGCCTATGTTATCGTTAAAGTCCGTACGAAAGCCGCAGGTATATTAGAGAGTCTTAGTTTTCTCTCGTTTTCTTTTCCGGGCATCGTCATTGGTGTAGGATTTATGTGGTTTTTTGTTCAAACACCACTTTATGGAACTATTTGGGTACTCCTTATCGCCTATATCGCAACCTATCTTCCCTATGGCATTAGACCAATGTCGAGTGCATTTATCCAAATCCATAGTAGTCTTGAAGAGTCTTCTCGCGTCTCGGGTGCTGGGGCATGGACGACCATGAGGCGCATTGTCATCCCTCTTTTAATCCCTGGAATCGTTTCAGGATGGATACTGATGGCTACGATGTTTGTAAGGGAACTGACTGTTTCAGTTGTACTTTCGCGTCCTGGGTCAGAAGTCTTGGCGGTACAGATTTTGAGATTTTCGGAAGATGGATTGTGGGGTCAACTCTCTGCGCTGGGTATCATCATGATTATTATATCTTCCACACTGGTGATACTTGTTACGATGCTTGGCAATAAATTTTCGCGTATTCAAGCGGGGAGTTAAGCTTTACATGTAAAGCTTTTTACTTCTCCACTCCTCCAAAACGCCTTTCTGTATTTTGATACTCTAAAACAATGGCTTCGAGTTCTCCTTTGGAAAACTCAGGCCAGAGTGTTTTGGTGAAAAACAACTCTGCATACGCCGATTGCCACAATAAAAAGTTAGACAGGCGGTAGTCACCACCTGTACGAATCAGTAAATCTACTGGGGGGATACCCGCCGTATCTAAAAACTGCTCTAAGATCTCTTTGGTGATTTCTTGATGGACTTTTGTAGCTTTATTGATAGCACGAACAAGTTCATCTTGTGCCCCATAATTAATAGCGATGACTTGTGTCATTCCTGTACAATGTTTGGTTTGCTCTTTGGCATTTTCAATCTCTTTTTGCAAGGTAGAAGAGAATTTACGCATATCTCCAATCACACTAAATCTGATATTATTTTCTTTTAAAATAGGAATTTCACTGTGTAAAAACTTGGAGAGAATTTTCATCAACACACTCACTTCAGTCGCAGGTCGATTCCAATTTTCCGTACTAAACGCATAGAGTGTAAGGTATTTGATGCCCATTTTAGCAGCATATTTGGTGATTTCTCGGACATTTTTAGCACCCTCTTTATGACCAAAGGAGCGCTCTTTTTTCTGCCTCGTTGCCCATCTTCCATTGCCATCCATAATAATCGCTAAATGCGTCAAATCATTCATCATTACTTCTTATTATTCTTAAATTTATAAACCGCATTTTATCCACTTTGACTTTAGCTTTACTTGACAAATTCTCTCGCTTTGAATAAAATACCGTTATCACTACTTAATCGACTCAAGCAACTCTATCTCTTTGACCAAATTCATTCCAAATCAAGAGAAACCTAAGCTTCATGAACGATAAATTTAAACTCAAAAGAAGGCAAAATGAGCGGAAACACTCTGTCCAACAACAATACCCACACCCCTAACGGCAATGTCCATCCCACTACTCCATCTAAACCCAACCACCACGCAAAATCTCGAACCCATGTTCCTGTTGAAGGCTACAAGATAGAAGGACTTCGAACAACGCCTTTGGAAAAACTTTTGGAAATTGCCACTGAACTTGGTATCGAAAATCCTAATGAACTTAAACGCCAAGACTTAATGTTTGAGATTTTAAAATCACAGGTCAATCAAGGTGGATTTATTCTTTTTGCGGGTATTTTAGAAATTGCAGGCGAGGGTTATGGCTTTTTAAGAGCCACGGATGCAAACTTCTCAGACAGTGCCAATGATGCCTATGTCAGCAGTACGCAAGTCAAAAAATTTGCTTTACGAACGGGAGATATTGTCACAGGGCAAGTAAGACCTCCCAAAGATCAAGAACGATACTACGCCCTTTTAAAAATTGAAGCGATTAATTACCTTCCTTTAGTTGAGAGTAAAAAAAGACCTCTTTTTGAAAACCTCACACCACTCTACCCTACCGATAAAATCAAACTTGAGTACGATCCGATGAAAATCACAGGTCGTGTACTTGATCTTTTCACGCCTCTTGGAAAAGGTCAAAGAGGTCTAATTGTTGCCCCTCCAAGAAGTGGTAAAACAGAACTTATGAAAGAGCTCGCACACGGCATCTCACGCAATCATCCCGAAGCAGAACTCATCGTTTTACTTGTCGACGAGCGACCTGAAGAGGTAACCGATATGCAACGCTGTGTTCAAGGTGAAGTCTATAGTTCGACTTTTGATATGCCAGCATCCAACCATGTTCGTGTTGCCAATCTTGTCATTGAAAAAGCCAAAAGACGCGTTGAAATGGGTAAAGATGTTATCATCCTACTCGATTCTATCACTCGTCTTGCTAGGGCGTACAACACCGTAACGCCTTCAAGTGGAAAAGTCCTCAGTGGTGGTGTTGATGCTAATGCCTTGCACAAACCAAAACGCTTTTTTGGTGCGGCAAGAAACATCGAATTTGGTGGAAGCTTAACGATTATCTCCACAGCCCTTATCGAGACTGGTAGCAGGATGGATGAAGTTATCTTTGAAGAATTTAAAGGTACAGGTAATAGCGAAATTGTTTTGGATAGAAATATCTCCGATAGAAGAATTTACCCTGCGATTAACATCATGAAATCAGGAACAAGAAAAGAAGAGCTTCTTCTTACCCCTGAAAATCTTCAAAAAATTTGGGCACTTCGTAGTGCTATTAGCCAAATGGACGATATTGAAGCGCTTAAATTCTTGTATGCTAAAATGCTTAAAACCAAAGACAATGAAGAACTTTTATCTATCATGAATGAATAAAAAATCGACTATAATCTCGTAAAAGGCTGACTCGTGTCGCACCAAGTACTTGCACTCAAATATCGCCCCTCTTCTTTTGATAAACTGATTGGGCAAGAGCCTATTACCCAAACACTTACCCTTGCACTCACTCAAGATAGGCTCTCTCATGCCTATCTTTTCTCGGGTCTAAGGGGAAGTGGAAAAACTTCAACCGCGCGTATTTTTGCTAAGGCTTTGGTGTGCGATAATGGACCAACAGCCAATCCATGTGAAGTCTGTGACCACTGCTTAAGTGCCAATGAAAACCGTCATATCGACATCATCGAAATGGACGCCGCGTCTAATCGTGGCATTGATGATATTCGTGAACTCATAGAGAGCACCAAATACAAACCTAACAGTGCACGATTTAAAATCTTCATTATCGATGAAGTTCATATGCTCACCACCCAAGCTTTTAATGCCTTATTAAAAACACTCGAAGAGCCTCCGCCTTATGTGAAGTTTATCCTTGCAACAACAGATCCACTTAAACTGCCTGCAACGATTCTCTCTCGTGCACAACATTTTCGCTTTAAACAAATCAAAACGGTCGATGTCCTAAATCACCTTTGCCATATTCTCAATCTTGAAAATATTGAATATGAAAAAGAAGCTCTCGATATGCTTGCGCGTGCAGGCAATGGTTCACTTAGAGATACGCTGACTTTACTTGACCAATCCATCATTTTTTCAAAAGGCTACATCACGCCACAAAATGTGGCTTCAATGCTAGGACTCCTTGACCCAAACCAACTAGAAACTATCTTTAGTGCGATTTTAAATGGCGATAAAACACAGATGATTCATCTCATCAAAGAACTTGAAAGCTATGAGTGTGAAATCGTGGTGGACGAACTTATCGCGTATTTGAAAAACTCTTTTTTTGAGCAAGATAGACGATTTTCAACCCTGCTTTATGAGCGATTTTTTAAGATTTTAAGTGAGGCTAAAAGCCTTCTTTTTATCAATGCCAACAATGGCTTTGTCCTTTCATTGATTTTTTTCAAGATGATAGAAGCAACGAACATTAAAACTATTGAAGAAATGATAGACTCTTTGGAGAGTGAAAAATTTAGGATTCCTACACAAGAGACATCTCAACCTTTACATGTAAGCCCAACACTTCCACAAGAAAGCACACTTCCCACCTCTTCACAAAACTTTCAAAAACTCATCGAAAAACTGTACGACAGAAATGCGGAGCTAGGAGAATGTTTTGAGCAAAGCATTCGTTTTATTGGTTTTGAGGACAATCTTTTGGTGTTGAGTTCCAGTGCTGAGGGCGATGCGAGTAAAATACTCAAAAACAGTTCTAGCATCATCAAACATTTTGTGCAAGAGATATTTGGATTGGAAACCAAGATAGAAATTCAAAAAAGCGCTCAGCCCACAGTTGAGGCTGTCGAAACTCCTTTCAATCAAGAAGGCTCAAATACGGAAAGTTGTGTTGCTGGCGAAATGATGAGCGAACAAAAAGAGATAGACCCTATGGAAATTTTAAATGACCCTTTTGTTCAACGCGCTCAAGAGCTTTTTGACCCTCGCTCTATTAAAATTCATCAAAAAGTATAACTATGGAAAAAATCCTTATCATCAACACAGGTGGCACTTTTAACAAAGTCTACAATCCTCTCAAAGGTGAACTCGAAGTTCACAAAGATGGTATTGCACCAGAGGCGATTTTGCGCTATTTTTATAACACTACCTTCGACCTCATCAACATCATTCATAAAGATAGCCTAGAGATGAATGATGACGATAGAGTACTGATGATGGAGACGATTGAACAAAGTGATGCAAGTAAAGTGCTCATTATCCATGGAACAGACACGATGGATATTACCGCCCGCTTCTTAAGCTTACATGTAAAGCATAAAGTCGTGGTATTAACGGGAGCTATGGTGCCTTTTAGTATCGATACAGTGGAAGCTACAGCGAACTTTTCAATGGCTTTAGGGTCTTTACATGTAAGAGATGAAAATGGGATTTATATCGCAATGCACGGATTATTTTCCAAGCATGACACAATTTATAAAAACAGAGAAAAAGGTATTTTTCTACCCTCTTAACTCCCTTGTCTTTTGAAAAATAAAATGGCTCATCATAATGACATACAAGGGGTAAATTAACACCCCAGCGATAGGAATTAGCGTTACTCCAAAACAAACCAACGAAAGCCCTCTTAACTCTCCACGGTATCTCTTTTTCAGGCTCAAATACTCTGCTCGCACATTGATAGTAGATGAGACTTCAAGCACTAACATTTTATGAAAAATGTAATACACAGGGATAAACAAGATAAGATTTAGAAGAGGAATCAATAATAGAGGTGAAAGCACGACTAAAAGTAGTAATCCGATGAAGAGTGCTTTAGCGGTGTAAAAGAGATACGAAAAAAGATCAATGCCGTGCATTGGGACATCAGGATAGTACTTTTGTCCGATTTCTTTGATAAAAAAACCTGCAAAAAGCCCAATGATAAAACTGTATACCATCAAAAAAAGATAATACACCACCACAGTTGAAGTCACTACTACTAAAATACCAACAATCGCCTTGGTAATAAAAATCAACGAGATAAATCCCAATAACCAATTTTGCTCAATCGTCTGCTCGAAACTTCCCATCCATGCGACAAACCACTGTGTCA
>JAQWCT010000243.1 GCA_028705785.1 Sulfurospirillaceae bacterium
TTCGCTTACTTTTGACACTTCAGAAGTTTCAGATATGGTAGAAATGCCTGAAAGCCCCAGTTTTGCAGAGATAAAACCCTCATTCATTAGACCATTATCATCAAGGTTTGGCTCATAGCAGTTACAAAAGAGTGGTCTATCTTTCATGCTAGCGTACTGCATTCCTCTTCGCAATAAATTAGCATTACGATGAGAATCAGCCAAAATAGCAGCCGCGCCATTGTTTAAAAGTGTGGCGATATTGTTAAGTTGGTCTTCTTTTTTATCGGCTAATGGAGCACTAATTTTGAGGTCTATTTTGGATTGGTCTATCTTAAATTTGACGAGTTCCAACAGTGTCGCACTATCTAGTCTTGGCGCAAAATCTGACATCACTACAGCAGTCGTTACACCCCCATTTAAACAGCTATTGGAGAGTTTATCGATATGCTCTTGATTTAAAATGCTATTAGAAAATCTAACATTAAGATCAATGATACCAGGGAGTAAATAAAGCCCATTGGCATCCAAAATCTCTTCACCCTCTTTATCAATTTTCAAAGCAATGCTCACAATTTTGCCCTCATGGATAAGGACATCTCTTTTTTCTAAACCTTTTTTAGTCGGAAAAATAGCATTTTTAATTAACATGATTGACTCTTTTTTTAGATAGTTTATTTTTAAAGATAACAATTCGCTCATACGAAAGTTCAATTCTCTCTTGACTAATTTCTCCACTTTTAATGGCATCCATTAAAATCTTTTGAACCGTAAAAGGCATACTAGCATTGTCTGCAAAATAGTTTGAAAGGACTAAAATATCAGCTCCAGCTTCCACAGATTTGATGACTCTTTGTTTAAAATCAAAGTGATTTGAAAGTGAACTCATGCGAAGATTATCCGCAAATACAACACCTTCAAAGTGCATTTTGTCGCGCAAAAGTTTTTGTATCACATTGGAAGATAGTACAGCGGGATTTTGTGTATCTAACTCCTTATGTATAGCATGTGACATCAAAACTGCATCCAATTTTTCATAAGCGATCAAATCATAATAAGGCTTAAGTTGCTCAAATCTCCAACTCTTCGTGATATCTACTTCACTGTTAAATCCATCCCAAAGATTGGCACCAGAACTTGGAAAATATTTGACTACAGGTGCAATACCTACATCTTTCAAAGCACCCATAAAAAGCGTTGCATAAGTCGTGATAATCTCTTCAAAAGAAGAATAACTGCGTTTAAATTTCGACTCATTTCCAAGGCTTTCTTTAGGATAGAGGTCTAAAACAGGCGCAAAATTCACATTGATACCACTTTTGGCTAATTCATCACTGGTTTGTTTATAAAGTTTTGCACTCTCATCTAAATCTTTGCTTTTTGCCATATCTTGAGCTGAGGGAAGTTCACTAAAACCTTTTTTGAGTGAAAAGATAGAGTTTTCACCACCTTCTTGTTCTACGGCTATAATGAGAGGAAGGATGAGTGATTGGGATTTGAGATACTCTGTTAGTTTTTTGAGTTGCGTTTGATTTTGGATGTTTTTATCATACAAAACCACACCACCCACTTTGCCTCGTTTGATGTCTTTTGCGATTTGTTCAACCCATTTGTCGCTCTCTTTGGTTCCATCAAAACCAACGATAATCATCTGGGCTATCATCTCTTCAAGTGGAGGATTTTTCGCATAAAGGCTTACATGTAAAGACAATAATAGGCTCAAAAAAAGTTTCATCATCAATCTGCCAACAAATCTTTCACACTCATTTTAGGGTCTTTCCCCTCCAAAATAAGCGCTATCTCATGCGCAATAGGTGTATAGATATGGTGTTTTTGAGAAAGATTTAAGATAGCACGAGCAGTAAAAACACCCTCCGCGACTTCGCCTAATTCTTCCAAAATCATCTCTAAACTCTTTCCTTGTGCTAAAAAAAGCCCAACACGGTAATTACGAGAAAGTGTACTAGAAGCCGTTAAGAAAAGATCCCCTGCGCCACTGAGCCCTACAAAAGTATCATCCTGCGCTCCAAAATGTTTACCAAATCGACGCATTTCTACCAGTCCTCTTGCAATCAAACTTGCTCTTGCGTTATTGCCAAGACAAAGACCATCGCTAATGCCACTGGCGATAGCTAATACATTCTTATAAGCACCACACACTTCAGCGCCAATCACATCATTGGAAATATAAGTTTTAAGGAAAACAGGGAAAAAAGCTGCAAATTCTTTGGCAAGAACTTCATTACTAGAATTAATCACAACTGCGGTAGGTAAGCCTTTCATCACTTCAGAAGCAAAAGAGGGACCTGAGAGAAAAGCAATGTTTTGCGTTGGGATAAATTGTGCAAAAACTTCATTAAGAAAATCTCCACTTTTTTGCTCTATCCCTTTGGCTGCGACTAAAACTTTTTGTCCGCTATAGATAAAATTTTCTTTTAGCCATTCTCTTACAATTTGGGCTGGCAAAGCAAAAACAAGATACTCAGCACTCAACGCTTCTTCAAGCGTGACGAAGTTAGGAATGTCTTTGGTATGCCGTGAAGTAATCACACAAGGAAAGTTTTTCGAAATAGCAAAATGGAGTGCTTGACCCCATTTTCCTGCTCCTATGACTGCTATTTTCATTATTTAAACATCAAGTCGTTGTTTTAAAAGTTCATTGACTTTAGAAGGATTAGCTGTGCCTTTGCTCTCTTTTATCGTTTGACCTACAAAAAAGCCAAAAAGCTTGTCTTTACCACTTCTATATTCAGCCACTTTATCAGCATTAGCACTGATAATAGCGTCGATAATTGCTAAGATAGCACCATCATCACTTACTTGTTTCAAGCCCAATTTTTCAATAGCTTCATCAACACTCAGTGGATTTTCCATAAGAAAATCAAGCACTTCTTTAGCAGCTTTTCCACTAATAGTATCATCTTCGATTCGTTTAACGATGGATGAAAGTTTAATGGCATCTACGGGTGAAGTGAGTAGCGTTATGCCATGCGTTAAGCGAGCTTGAAGTTCGACAGTAAGCCATGTAACGCTATTTTTAGCACTAGCACCCTGCGCTATCATCTTCTCATAAAAATGAGCCATTTCAACGCTTGAAGTAATGACGGAGGCATCATACGCTTTGATGCCATACTCCTCTACCAATCTATCTCTTTTTTGGTCTGGAAGCTCTGGTATCTTAATACATGCTTCAAGCATATCATCAGGTACAAGTACGGGTAAAAGATCTGGGTCTGGGAAATAACGATACTCTGCGCTATCTTCTTTTCCTCGCATACTTCTGGTTTCATTTTTTTCAGTATCATATAGTCTGGTTTCTTGAACGACTTCTCGCTCATACACACCATCTTCCCAAGCTTCACTT
>JAQWCT010000038.1 GCA_028705785.1 Sulfurospirillaceae bacterium
ATTCATGCACATCTTCTAACAAATCAACATTGGTTTCTTTACTTACTTTTTTAGCGATTTCACCTAGATTGCCATATTTGGCATTAGGAATTTGTTGTTGGTCAATAATGGTAGCTTGTCCCCATGCTCTTTGATTAAAGTTTTTATCAATATTTCTATCACGATAAAAACCTTGTCCATCGTGAAGATTCAAAGAAAGGTCTACTTTGGGATGCAAAATGAGTTTTTTGATGTCGCTGACAATATCAAAATCTTTATCTTTAGTCTCAATTTTGGAAAATTTACGGTTCATATCGCCATTGATGCCTCTATTGTTTTTGACAATACTATCAAAGTTAAGATTGGGAACTATCCAAAGATTGCCACTTTCTATCTTGTAGTGTTTTGCCAAAAGCATTGGTGCAAAATAGCCCCCTGGTTCATCACCATGGATACCACCAATCACAAGAAGTGTACTACCGTTGCCGGTTTCTTTTTTGATAGTAGAATAATGAAGATTGGCACCAAAAGCACAAGTGCAAAGTAGTATTGATAGGCTCAAAAGCAATTTATTCATGCAGGATCTTTATGATTAATTTTTTACCCAAAAGCTTATCGTAAATGAAATAAAATTTACCAAAAATGTAACAGTTTTTTGTGTAGAGATGTTACAAATGTTCCAAAATCAGGCAAAGAAAGTGATGCTTCTCGTTGTTTGATGCCCCACATGGATTCTGGAAAGTGAGAATCTTCTTTAAACCTTGCCATGACATGAATGTGAACGAGGGGAACATAATTTCCAAAAAGGGCGATATTGATTTTTTCAGGCTGATAGTAGAGAATCATCTCTTGTTCAACAATTAACATAGCCTTAAGAATAGCTTCCCTTGTGGCATCATCACAATCACTTAGTTCTTTGTAGGGTTTTGTCGTAAAAATTTTCACCCAAGGAATGGTGGATTCTTCTTTTAAAATATAAAAGTAGTCATTTTCATAGAGTTTCTCAGACATTTTTTTCCTTTTTAAATCGGTCTTTATAGGTACATTTTTGGCATAAAAGTTCTACGGCTTTATCGTTTTTAAATCCGTTGATTATAGCTTGTGTTCTGGGTGCGTAAAGAATCTCTTTGAGTGAGCTTACATGTAAATCTCCTAGTTCAATGATGCCATCTTTATCCAGACAACAAGGGACTACTTTTCCACTGCTTAAAATACCAAAATGAGAACTAAGCCCCTGACAAGTTCCCTCACTTTGGTGGTTTACATGTAGGTTTGGCCACTCAAAATAATCATCAAAATGAAGCAGTATTTTTTCTGCCAAACGAATAGATTTGGGTCTGTCTTGATAAATAGTCTTTACATGTAAAGGTATTCCAAAGGCTTGTTCTAGTAAGGCAAAAAGCATTTCATTAAAGACTTTTTCACTCTCTTTTGCATCCATATTCCAAATACGAAGATTGATAAAAATATCTTTTTGAATTTCATTTTTTAGTCGGCAAAGTTCTAAAATGGGCGATATATAGGCTTCAAAAGACAAAGGCATACTGTTTTTATTGTAGCTATTAAGCGAGATGTTGATTTGTTTGATAGCAGGATGAAGAAGTGTTTTTACATCCCGTTGTCCTAAAAAATAACCACTCGTCGTCAGTGATACTTTAAAATCTTTTTGCTGGGTAATGTCTAAATACGCCTCCAAATGAGAAAGTGTGAGTGGATCACCCACGATATGATAAGCCAACTCTTTGGTATAGGGTTGAAGTTCCTCTAACACATGCTCAAAAAAAGGAAGAGACATGGTTTGCGTAGGCAGTGTTTTAGGTGGACAAAAAGTACATTTAAGTCCGCAGATATTGGTAAGTTCAATATAGATTCTGTAAAATTTCATAAGTGTATTATACCCCAATTTGTTTTCGCAAATTGGGGTATGTTTACATGTAGCGGTAAAGTACTAGACCTTTTGAAGTTTTCGGTACCATAATGGATGATGCTCTTTAACATAATCAGCGTCCATCTCTCCTGTTTTAAACATTGCCTTATACGCAGCTCTATTGGCAGGGTGTGTTGCAAAGTAGATATGAATTATCAGCGTGACAGCTAAGATAATATAACTAATTGCATGCGCTCCTCTAGCGAGAGAGATAAAGTTATGGGTTAACCCACTTCTAAATACTAGCATATAACCAGAGACAACAATGATAAACATGCAGAGCATAATAACCCAAGCACTTGCTTTTTGTCCTGTATTCATTTTACCAAATTCTGCATGTTCGAGGTCGATGTAATTCTTTTTCATTTCAACTACACCATCAACGATGGCAACAGCACCCCAACGATCTGGCCAAATACTTAGTGTCAATACTTTGCGAAGCATCGAGATGACAAAAGGAATCATAATGCCCGTAAGTGCAAATGCACTTGCCCAGTGAATGACCCTTAAAAAAGAGATGCCTGAAGCCAAGATATGCTCAGTATTCATATCGCCTGTAAAAAAGTTGATTGGATACCCAATTCCATAAGCGATAAATTGAAATTTATCGGAGAGAATGGGCAATCCACTGAGTGATAAAAAGGCAACAAAGTGAATCATGTGTTTATGAAACCATATTTCCAAAGAGCTATAGGCTAAAACGGTCTTATTACTATTCATGGATATCTCCTTTTCCCTCAGCAATTTTTTTCTTGCGTTTGTCAAGCCAGTAGATAAAGTGTGCTGTTGTCCCTACTAAGGTTGCAACGGCTAAAATACCTCCCCCTGTTTTGGCATAATCTCTCCATTGGATAGCTGTTCTCTCAGGTCGTGTATCTAACTGATAAGCAGCTAATTCAGACTCTTCGACGATGGTAATCCATTTGAGTTTACCCACATAATTATTGAGTGTCTCTGCACCATAAACAATGTACTTTTTACCCGTTTTTTCACTATACAGTGAAGCTCTTTTTTTGGCTTCTTCAATGACTTCATTGCTTAGTCCAGAAAACATTGCCGTTGTAGGACATGCTTCCACACAACTTTGTTTGAGGCCATTTTCTACCCTATCATAACATCCCGTACATTTGTATGCTTTACCATTATCTGCACTATATTTTGGTACATCAAAAGGACATGCATCTCCACAGCTTTGGCATCCGATGCAGATATCTGCATTAATAACAACTTCGCCACCAACTCTTGTGCTAATAGCTCCTGTTGGGCAGATGTGTTGACAAGGTGAGTTCTCACAGTGGTTACAGTGATTAAATGTTGTCACTTGTCTAGCATTTGGATAGACCCCTATCTCTCTCCTGCTTGGTGTAAGGTAATTGAAATGAGGCATTTTGGATTGGACACTTTGCTCAACATTCATAATGCCCTCACGCTGTAAACGCACACGGTTTTCAACCGAACAGTTGATCATACATGCAAAGCATCTGATACATGCTTGAGTATCATAACATTTGATTTGCTCTTTCATACAGACTTCCTTATACTAACGATAAAATCTTGACACGAATGTCCTGTTGTCAATGGATTGAATGTGAAGTTCGAGATGTGATTAGGATTAAATCCTATTTTGCTTACATTGCGAAGACCATTGGTCATATTGCGATAATATCCTGCTCCCATACCGTAGTAGCTAAAAAGTGCATCAGGATGTACGACTTCACTTAAGACGACTCTTGCTTTTGTGATGAGGTCAGGTTTTTCGATATTGATGATTTCGACAATGTCATCATTTTTAAGCCCTAAGGTAACGCCTTTTTTCTTGTTGATAAAAACGGCATCAGCATTAGTGCTATCTTGAATGGTTTTTAACAAAGTATTGTTTTTGGTTTGTTGACCTGTAAATGAGCCTAAGGGATGGAATCCTGTAATGGGAATAAATTCACTGATTCCTAAAACACTCTTTTTTTCTAACCAATAAGGTTTGTTAAAGATTGGTAACGGTGAAGCATAGTCTGCTCTATCATAGTTTAAGGCTTTTAAATCTACCAATTTTTGTGCCAAAAATGTTGAGTAAAGCTCTATTCTCCCTGTTGGTGTTCCTTTTGCACTAATCCCATAGTGTTTTTCACCTACCCAAACACGACCATTGAGAATGGAGTCAAGTGGGGGAATGGTTGCCATCTCAGCATCGTTAATACCACTAAGTTTGCTGTATTGCTTTTTCCACATTGCCATAATTCCCTCACGCGAAAATTCGCCAAAGTACTGTTCAAAAATCTCTGGGGCAAGGACTCTTTTTGCCAATTGCAAGATAATCCAATAACCATCTTTTGACTCATACATAGGCTCTATAGCTTTTCGGTTTACTGCAATGGTAGGGATCGGTGTCTTAAATGCTGTGGTGAGTGGTTCATCTCTTTCCATAAATGTACAATCTGGCATAACAATATCAGCATACATAATGGTTTCATTTAAGAACGGAGAAATCGCTACAATCATTTCTAGCTTTTTAAGCCCTTTGATAATTTCACCCGCACCCGCAGATCCACCGACAATGTTTTGTCCTGAAAATACTGCCATTCGTTGCTTATATGGTTTTTCACTTAGAACCGTTTTAATCCATGTTCTACGATAGTAGTGGTCGCTCATGAGTGCAGAATTTGGGTCATTTTTCAAGTACCATTTTGGGATGGGCATTTCTGTTGATTTTGGCACAGAGAGATATTTTTCTGTTTTAACACTTCTGTTATAAAAAACACCACCTTTAACGCCAAATGTACCTAATAAAACATTGACCTGTGTTACTAGCAGTTTTTCCCTCATACTAGAAGCATAACGCTCAGATCGGTATCCACGGTCGATAAAACATGCTGGTTTGGTTGCATTGAGTTTTTGAGCCAATTTTACAATGGTATCTGCAGGAATAGATGTTTGTTCTGATGTCCACTCCGGTGTACATAATTTGACTTCATCTTGCATCAACTCTAAAGCAGTCTTACATGTAAGCTTTATACCCTCTATTTCTACATCAAATTTTCCGAATAAAGTAGGGTTTTTTGCTTCAGATTTGAAGACAAATTCACCATCAGAAGAGACGAGATAATCAAGAATTTCGACTTTTTTACCCTTGGACTCTTTTTCAATTTTGCGTGTTTGAATAGGGAGCCCTGTTTCGACATTGATGAGCATATCCGAGTTGGTATGTTTTTTAAGATAATCTACATCAAAGAAACGATTTTTGAAAATTTCATGCATAATACCGAGTAAAAAGGCACTATCTGTTCCTGGACGAATAGGCACCCATTGCGCATCACTTTCGCCTGCTTCGGATGGTTTTCGTGGATCGATGACAGCAACTTGAAGACCGTTCTTTTTCCCTTTGCCAAACATACTTCCCCATGCATGGCATACCAGCCCACCGCCGGGATTTCGTTGCATCAAGATACCAAATTTGGCATTTTCATAATCTGAGCTAATTGCACCCGTACTTTGTTCAGGAATACCACTCGCAAGTTTTCCACCTACAATAGCGGAGAGACCAATGGTTAAAGCATTGGCAAAACAAACATCACCATATCCTGGAATGTTGGGCGTGCCATAGAGGGTAAAGAAGTTATTATCAATACCATCTGCACTGTTAAAACGAGGCAAGAAAGCAACCGATTTTTGGTCACCCTCAGCAGCGATACTTTTCATTTTACCTGCTACTAAGTCTAAAACTTCATCCCATGATGCTTGTCTAAATTTACCTTCCCCTCGCTCGCCAACTCGAATGAGTGGGGTTTTAATACGATCAGGATCATACAATGCGCCCATCGCAGATCTTCCACGACCACAAATACCACCATAGGGTGTGTCCATATTGGCTTCGATACGAACGATTTTACCATCTCTTACCGTGGCTAACATGGGACAAAATTGTGCACACATACGACACAAGAGTGGCACTTTTTTTTCTACCCCAAAATCTGCTCCAGTAACTGTTTTAGCTTCGGCTTTCACTTTGGTGATAAGACTTCCTCCGATGACAGTAGCAACTGTCCCTTTGAGAAAATCTCGCCTTGATGTTTTCTTCAAGCTTACCTCCTTAAGAATTATTTCTTAAGCTAATGCTAACGAAGAGGTGGGGCTAAAGTGGGGTTAATATAATAAAAAGTATTTATAATTATAGTTTTGTATAATTTATTGTGAGAAAAGTGACATAAAAGGCTTCTTTTGAGAGAAATCTCTTAGAGTAGGTAAGGTTTTGGTTCTCCGATGTAATAACCTTGTGAATAATCAATTCCAAGCGCACAAATAGTATCAAATATCTCTTTCGTTGAGACAAATTCAGCAATCGTTTTCATACCCCTGGCTTGTGCAAACGAAATGATAGCTTTGGTAACATCCATCGCACCATCATTTCCATGTATTTTTTGAATAATGGAACCATCTATTTTGATATAAGTAGCGTTGAGTTTGATGAGATATTCAAAGTTTGAGTAACCCGTGCCAAAATCATCTATAGCAAGCCTACATCCACATTCTTTGGCGCGTTCTAAAAAGTGTTCAATGGAATGCATATCCTTGATACCCTCAGATTCTACAATTTCTAAAATCAATTTTTTATGTACATTATAAGTATGAACACTCTTCCACAAATAGAGTTTTAACTCATCACTTAGGATATCTTCCATCGTAAGATTAATCGAGAAATCCAAGTCGTGTTGAGCAAAAACTTCAAAAGATTTTTGAACAACTCTCTTAGTTATTTCAATGTACTGTCTTGTTTTTTTAGCAATATCTAAAAAACGAAATGGAGAAATAATCTCATCGCCGTCAACGATACGCACTAATGCTTCGTATTTTTCTATTTTTTGAGTTTTATTATTGAAAATGGGTTGAAAAAAAGTTGTTATTTTATCTTCATCTAGTGCTTCTTTAATCTTGGATGCCCAATAGATATTTTGTTCATACTCTTTGGCAAGTTCAATCGTTTTAGTGTATTGACAAAAAGGTATATTATTGTTTTTTGCATAATTTTTAGCGATGTCAGCAGTAGAAAGTAGATACTCTTTTTGTTCGAGTGAGAGAGCTGTAATAATTGAAAATACAATCGTTTTGTCTTTTACATGTAAGGCTTGATTACTAAGGGAAAAATGAAGTTTTTGTATACTCTCGCGTACTTCATCAATTGCCATATTATCACTGAGCAAAGCAAACTCATCCGCGTTAATACGATAAAATAAAAAATTATTTTGAGACAAAGATAAGAGTTTTTGGGCAAAAGCAATGATAAGCTCATCGCCTATTTTATAACCATAAAAATCGTTTATTTCTCCAAAGCGCACAATATCGAAAATAGCTAAAAATGGCTTATGTGCTTTTTCAATATCTTGAATGAGTTTAAAACGATTTCCTAGCCCTGTGAGATTGTCTGTTTGAGACTGTACTTTTAATGCTTCAGTCGCTTCGATGAGTTCTGTCACATCATGGCGAATCCCAATATATTTTTCTATATTATTTTGGTGGTCAAGTAGCGGTGAAATAGAGACTTTAGCAGACATGGAGCTACCATCTTTTTTTCTACTTTTTAAAATTCCATGCCATGTTTTTTTTTCCTTGATGTGCGTCCACATCGCTTTAAAAGTTTCTGGTGGTGTACTTGGATGGCGAAGGATATTGTGTGGTTTGCCTAATAGTTCCTCCAAAGAGTAACCAGAACTTTTTAAAAAAGCTTCATTAGCATAAATGATGTTTCCTTCAAGATCTGACATTGTAACAGTGTTGTTTTGATCTAAGATTTGTTTATAAATTTCAAGATTGGTATCGGAAGATTTAAGGGAAGTGATATCGTTGACATAACCAAAAAAATAGCATACTTTTCCTTGTTCGTCTCGAACAATTTGTGTGTGTTTTTCAACCCAAATAACTTTTCCACTTTTGGTAATAAGGCGATAAGGCGTATGTTTAAAATGGCTAATATCCGAATGTGAAAAATGGGTAATCTCATGCGAAAAAAGGGGTAAATCGTTTTTATGGATGAGTGACATGCAGTTAATGCTTTGGTTCATAAACTCCTCTTGGGTGTACCCTAGCAATGTTTCTACATTACGACTAACATAGAGTACGGTCCATTGTTCATCAGGGTTACACTTAAAAAAAATCGTAGGACTTAGATTGAGATAGGTCTCAAAATCGTCTACATGTAACATTATTTTATCTCATCAATCATCGAGTCTAAAATCTTAAAAAGTTGATGAGAGGCTTTTTCTGCCTCACTAAAGTAGCCTATAACGGTGTTTACATCTTGTGCACATGATACGCTTCTCATGCACTCTAAAGCTTTGTTAATATTATGGTGAACACTTGCATGTGGTGTATCTATCTGGTTAAATCCTGCTGTTTGCGCAAAGAGTGTTTTACCTTTATTCTCTTTCCATTTTCCAAATCGACACTCATGATGATTATTCAATTGTATATCTTTAGCATCAAATACAGCTTCATAGGCGTTAGCTTTAAATAAAACATGGTCAAGTTTTGCAAGATTGATGAAGAGTTCATATGATACAAGATGATTGTCTTTTTTGATGAGCTGTGTATTGGCAATGAGTTGGTGGAGTTTTGTTTTAAAAACATCAAGGTTTGAAGAGGAAGTTATAGCTTCTTGTTCAAGTTTTTCACTATCATTATGCATGACTGAAGCGTTTTGTTTGAGGGTATTGATGTTGATTTCAACTTCTAGTGTTGCTTTGGAAGTTCTTTCTGCTAGTTTTCTGACTTCATCTGCTACGACAGCAAAACCGCGTCCATGTTCTCCCGCTCTTGCAGCTTCAATTGCTGCATTAAGGGCTAAAAGGTTTGTTTGGTCAGAAATATCTTTGATAAGGTTGATTACTTCTGCAATTTCTTTGACACTTTGATTGAGATTGTCTGAGGTGATACGCAGGTCATTTGCCATTTGGATGATAGCTTCCGTATTAAAGATAGTATTAACATTTTGTTCTGCATCTTTGATGACATTTTCAATACTTTCATTGACTGTATTGATTTCATCTAAAGTACTCATATTGCGCTCTATACCTGATTGTATTTGGTTGATGTTGTTCACACAGCCACTGGTTAAATTGTGCGTTAGGGCATTTTTAAGTCGATTCTCTTCAATCAGTGTAATCGTCTTTTGATGTTCTTCCTCGTATATTTTATTTTGATTTTTTAAAGAGGTGTTTTCTTCTTTTAGGATAGCTATTTCTTGCTTTAAGAGAGTGATTTCACCTACTAACTGTTTACTTTTTCCTAAAAAAAACATAAAAGACCTCCTACTTTTGTTGATTATTAAAATGACGAATGGATGAAGGATTGTACTAAAAATTATTCGTAAAAGTTAAGTATCAAGTTGCTGTATCATTTTTTTTTCTATAATAAGTCACCATTGTTTTCTTAATAGATAAAATATTTCCTATCTTAAGGTGGTATATCTTATCTTTAAAATCTTTCATCAATTTTCTCGCGCCAAGTCAAATTCTTTCATAATAATAGACTTTATTTTTCCTACGACTTTGTGTTCAACATCTTTATAAAGGCTATCAAGCTCTTCCATTTTTCCTTGAAATCCAACATAAAACATACTTCCTTTGCATAAAGGCATAGTCGCTTTTTCGGTAAGATAATTAAAAAGAATAAAAATAAGGTCAAACTCTTGTTCAAAGAGTTCTTCTTGTGTTTTTAAATTGATATTATGGATATCTATCTGATTGGCATCCAGCATCAATTTAGCATTATCAATCCCTTGCGCGTGATGTTCAAGACCAGAAGAATAAAGCAATATATTTTTTTCTTGTTTGATCTGTATTTTGAGTAAGGCTTCTGCGATGAGTGCACGAGTTGAAGCTCCTGATGAGAAGAGCAATACCTTTTTCATGAGACTCCCTAATAAAATTGTAGAAAAAATTTACAAGGAGTCTACCATCTTACAAGGGGCAAAGTAGGGTTAAAAGTATTATGAAAGAATAATCTCAAAAACAGCACCATCGTCTTCATTGTAAACAACTAAAGTACCTTTTTGATTTTTTTCGATGATATTTTTGGTCATATAAAGACCTATTCCTGTACCACTACTTGCATGTTTAGAGGTGACATAAGGTTCGAAGATTTTAGTGATGGGCTCATAAGTAATTCCCCCAGCATTGTCTTTAAATTTGAGAATATTTTTTCCCTCTGCTTGAAAGATAGAAACTTGAATTCTTGGGTTTTTAATATGCCGTTCTATCAAAACATCTTTAGCATTACTTAAAATATTGAGGATAGCTTGAGTGAGCTCACTTTGTACGCCTTGCACGAATAAAATCTCTTTCTCTTCAAGCGTAACCTCAATATGATGATTTTTTAAAGCGGCACTAATGAGGTAAAAGGCTTTGTGAAATGCTTCATTCACAGCGTAATGTGTGGCAATATCTTTGGTAGAAAAAAAATTGCGAAAATCATCGATAGTTTGAGACATATGAGAAATGAGTTTTTCAGATTTTTGAACGATATTTTTGAGCTCTTTGCTATCTAAGACATTTTGTTCAAAGCAGACTTCAAGTCGGATAAATAGACTTCCAAGCTCAGTGAGGGGTTGTCTCCACTGGTGAGCGATATTTCCTATCATTTCGCCCATGCTGGCAAGTTTGTCTTGATGAATCATAATGCGCTCTTTTTCCATTGCCTCCTCTTCCTTTAAAAGCCTATTTTGAATTTCGCTATCGACTCTTGCTTCAAGATTTTTATTAATCAGAAGAAGATTATTCTCACTGCACTGAAGTTTTTTATTGGCGATATGGAGTTTTTTTGTCAAAATATTAAAACCAAAATTGACAACAAATGCACTGAGTAAAATAAAAATAAAGGAAATGACGAATGTTTTTTTAATCCAATAAATAAGCTCTTTTTTATGTTCTGTTGTTTCATAAAGAAAAACAAATCGTGCAAGGTTTTGTGCTTCTTTATTGATAATATAGAAAATATGTGCAGCAAAGGTTCGATCATCAAGCGTGAGTGTATCGGCAGCACAAGCAGAGAGGTCTTTAAAGATATCACTCGATTGTAAAGATACAGGAAGCGTACTTGAGAGGAGTTGAAAGTTACAAATCATGGGAAGCTTCGGTCGCATACCATAAATATCTGTGTTAACAAAAAGTGTTGTTTGTACACCTAGTGTTTGTTTCATATAATCTAAAAAATAATCTACATCAATAATAAACTCTACCATACCGATAAATTTGCCATCACATATAGAGGGAACAAAAATGTTGTATGTAAATTCTTGAGCATGCATTGTAAATGAAGCATAGCTTTCTCCCTTAACTACTTCTTCAATAATTTTACTTTTAAATGGAATGTTCTCAAAAGACATAATAGGTAAAAATTCTGCATCATAAAAGCGCATATCTTCCAAATAGGGATTTTCAATTTGGAGTTCATCCCATGAAGACTGTAAAATTTTTCGTATAGGAGCACCATTCCTCTGCTTCAAGGCTTCTTTGATTGCCATGGAGTTCATGCAGGAAACTCCACGATGTGTAAAAAATTTAAAAGTGGTATCTGTGGATTGTTGATAGGCATTGACGATTTGATAGGAAAAGTTATTTTCATCTTTTGCTAAAGTCTTTTTGACCTCTTCATATCGAAGTAGTCCTAAGATGATAAAAAATAGCACAAAAAAACTTACGACAGGAATCATTGTTTTAGCTTTAGGCGTAAAAAAATTCTCCATTACGATTCTTTCTTTAGCGTGTATCCAATTCCAAAAATATTTTTTATGAGTGGGCTAGGAAGTTTTTTGCGTAAAGTTTTTACGAGAGACTTCAGCGCTTCTTTGGTGACAATTTCCCATCCCCAAATCTCTTCAATAAATTCTTCAAATGAAAATATTTTTTGAGATTGGGCACTCATGACTTGAAGAAGTTTCAATTCGTGCAAGGATAAGTTGATGATGTTTTGTTCATAGAGAAGGTTTTTATTGATAAAATCAAAGACATAACCATTTCCTAAGATGGCGTTCTCTTGATCTTTTACAAGGTTAAGGATACAGGTTTTAATTGCATCTAGTAAGGCATCTTTAGAAAAAGGTTTTAATAGATAACGGGTGATGTTAAGTTCAATAGCCCGAAAAAGATAAGTCTCTTCTGTATGGGCAGTAAGGACGATTATGGGAATGGCTTTATTGGACTTTCTTATTTTGTTTAGTACTTCAATACCATCCATTTTTGGCATGCAAATATCAAAAATAAGTAAATCAGGTTTTTTTTCTTCGAAGAGTTCAAAGGCCTCTTCTCCATCTTTGGCAACAAAAACTTCCTTAAATAAAAGGGATAATACAAAACTGATATTTTCCCTAATACCTTCTTCATCTTCAGCATATAAAACTTTAATGTTTTTGTACATTGAGGTATCTTCAGGCACGAAATCTCCTTAGAAGTAGGAATACAAAAGTCTATCGCACAATTAGGGGGAAAATAGGGTTAATCTAAATTGGATTTAAGATAGGCTTTGCGTTTCTCAATTCCTCTGAAACTTTTTTGGGTTAAATCAGGGAATGCTCCATTTAAGCCTTTGCCATCATTGCCATGACACCCACCACAATTGCTTGTATAAAAAAGTTCAGCTTTTTTCCCAGCATTATCATCACTGCTTTGCTTGCCAGAGAGGGACATAACAAATCGTGCGATATTAGGGGCATCTTCTTTTGTAGCGATACCTCCCTCCATTACTCCACCACTAAAGCCCAAAATACCGTTTGACCCATTGTTGATGATATGTATGATGTAGGCTTCTAAATAACTATTGGTGTCGATTTCATTGAGCTCTTTTTGTAAAGATTTTTTATCAACTACGATTTGACTTGCTTTTGGTTCTACATGTAAAGATTTCTGAATCTCTTCTCTTTTTTCACAACCAACCAAAAATAGATGAAATAGACAAAGGGAGAGTGAATTTTTAAAATTCACTCTTCATCTCTTTGCCTTCAATCATTTCTTGTACAAATGTTTTCACGCAATTTCGACCATTTTCTTTGGCATTATAAAGGGCAATATCAGCAAATTTAATACATTTCCATAAGGAGTCTGAATTTTTAGGGAACATGGAAGTTCCAATACTTAAAGTCTTGTAAAAACTTGCACCATTGCTTCCTGGAATTGGAGCTTTTTCAAATGTCAGACGAATCTTTTGTGCAATATTTTCAATCATACTCTCTTCACATTGATGGAGTAAAATCAAAAATTCTTCGCCCCCAAATCTAAAGGCAGTATCGGATTCTCGAATGCTCTCTTTAAGAATTTTTGAGAGTATTCTGATAGCTTTATCTCCTACATCATGTCCATGTGTATCGTTGACCATTTTGAAAAAGTCGATATCTATCATTAAAATGCCGTAGGTTACACCACTCCTTTTAGCTTGAGCAATTGTCTTTTCAATATATTCATCAAGATATTTACGATTAAATAGACCTGTAAGGGCATCGGTCGTGGATGAAATTTTAAGGATTTCAGTCAAGTTTTTACTTACAAGTTCTGGGCGCGCCGCATCAATATAGTTTTCAATTTGTGGTAATTTTGCTTTGATTTCTTCAAGCTCTTCGGCGGAACTGGCCCAGATACTCAGTAAAAGTTCAAAATCATTGCTAATAAGATAAGGAACACAAATATAGTGTGCATGAAGTTCGCTACAATTTTCACAAATATTTTTAAATTGGTCTGAATAGACGGATTGTTTTGTTCTTAAAGCTCTACATGTAGGATTGATAGATTTTTTAATACTACTTGCATCGAAAACAATGGTAGGTGTAATGTTGTTTTTTCCTGATTCAACAAGGAGAAAATCATCTATTTTGATGGTTTCTTTAAGAATCATTCCAATGCGTTGATAGACTTGTGTTTTGTCTTCATCAAACTCAATAGTTCGCTTAAATTGATAAATATCCGAGAGTTCACTGACGATGTCTTTAGTCTCCATCAGTAAGTCTTTATGCACGGAAG
>JAQWCT010000039.1 GCA_028705785.1 Sulfurospirillaceae bacterium
CAACCGTATAAAGATGGCAGAAGATCCGAAATTTAAAGAAGCGCTTCAGTGCATTCGCTGTGCCGCCTGTATGAATGTGTGTCCTGTGTATCGTCTGGTAACGGGACATGTTTTTGGTGACATCTATACTGGTGGTATCGGTACGATTTTAACGGCATGGTTTAATGAACTCAAATCCGCTGAAGACATTCAAGCCTTGTGTATCGGATGTGATAAATGTAAAGAGATATGCCCTGGTAAAATTGATATTCCAGGCCTCATCTTAGAGATTCGTCGTCGTGCCGCTACAAAAGAGGGTTTGCCATTTATCTATAAAAGTGCGCTTCAAGTTATTAACAACCGCAAGGTTTTCCACACGATGCTTCGCACCGCTTCTGTGCTTCAAAAGCCATTTGTTAAAGAGGGCTTTATCCGCCACTTACCGATGTTCCTCTCAGGTCTTTCGGAGTATCGAAGTTTGCCTTCTGTGGCACCTTCTCCGTTTAGGGATATTTTCAAAACCATCAAGCAACCCAAATGCACTGAAAAAGCAGCCTTTTATGCAGGATGCGCGCTTGATTTTGTTTACCCCGATGCAGGTGTGGCGATTGTTAAGATTTTAAACAAAGCAGGCATTGAAGTGCTGTTCCCTGAAGAGCAATCATGCTGTGGTATTCCACACTGGGGCAGTGGCTCGTTTGATATGGCAGCAGACGCTGCAGAGCGCAATATCTTGCCTCTTTTAGAGGGCAATCCTGAGTATGTTGTGGTCAGTTGTGCGAGCTGTACGACCGCTTTGAAAAAAGAGTGGGCAAAAATCCTCAAAGAACAAAATAGAGAAACACTCATTCCCGATGCCAATAAAGTCGCCTCAAAAACCTATATGTTTACCGAATTGGTTGATAAGCTCATTAAAGAGAAAAGACTCACACCTAAAGAGGGCATAGAGCTTCATACTTTGACTTACCATGACTCGTGTCACGCTAAACGCCATGTGGGCATTTCTAAAGAGCCAAGAGATGCGCTTAGTGCCGCTGGATATGAAATCAAAGAGATGAATGAGTGCGATACTTGTTGTGGCATGGGTGGTTCTTATACCATTAAACAACCTGAAATTTCAATGCAAATGCTCAAACGCAAACTCCAAAATATTGAAGAGACGGGCGCAGAATTTGTTACGGCTGAGTGTCCGGGCTGTTTGATTCAATTGCGAGGTGGTTTGGATAAGTCAGGCTCAAAAGTCAAGGCGATTCACCCTGCTGAATTGATGGTTGATAAGTTCAAATAAAATCTCACACAAGGAAGAGCGTTTAGCTCTTCCTTGTGTATAAATAATTCCTAAGTCTTTCAACACCCTCGCGCATATGCTCAATATTTCTCGTATATGCAAATCTCAAATAGTGTTCTGTTCCATTGCTTCCAAAGTCAATGCCTGGAGTGGTAGCTACATGTAAAGTGTCTAAAAGCTCTTTGGCAAAGGCAAAACTGTCGTTGCTGTATTTTGAGATATTTGCCCAAAGGTAAAATGCGCCATCTGGTTTGGCATCTATGTCAAAAAGTGTGGAGAGTTCAGCATACAAAAAGTCTCGTCTGGCTTTGAACTCTTGTTTGATGGTGGCTAGATACGCATCATCAAAAGCTTCTAATGCGCCATATTGGCTGAGTGTCGGGGCAGAGATGAAGAGGTTTTGGGCGACGATTTCGGCGTGGCGGATTTGCTCCTTGGGAACGATGACCCAACCTAGTCGTTGACCTGGCATACAGTAGTATTTTGAAAAGCCATTGATAACGAAGACATTTTTGCCGTATTGTAAAGCGGTGTCAGCTTTGTCTTCGTAGGTGAGTCCGTGGTAGAGTTCATCAGAGATAAAAGCGATTTTTTCTTTTTCACAATACTCGATTAAGGCTTTAAAATTCTCACTTTTATAGATATTTCCCGTGGGATTGGCAGGAGATGAAATTTGCAAAGCATCCAGTTTATGAGGCTTTAAATGCTTTACATGTAACTCAAAATCATCCTCTTTCCCAATAGGCATAAACAAAGGTTCTATGTCCATAAGGTAAGCAAAGTTTTTATAACACGGATAGGAAGGATCGCTTAATCCCAAGGTTGAACCGTGTTTGAGCGTGAGGGCATAGGCTATCATAAATGCGCCACTGGTTCCAGGCGTGAGAAAAATCTGGTCGATGTCTATCGATACGCCATAAGTCGTTTGATAATGCTGGGCAATTTTTTCACGAAGTTCCACCAAACCGTGACTTTGAGTGTAGGAAAATTTGTTCTCATCAATGCTTACATGTAAGGCTTTTTTGACTTTGGGCGAGGGCGGAAGGTCAGGTTGACCTATCTCAAAATGGATACAATCTTCAAACTTTTCAGCCTCTTTTACGATGTCCATCACGATAAAAGAGCTCATTTTTTCACAACGCATTCAAGTCCTATTTTTTGGAAAAATTATATCGAAGTTATCTTAGAACTTTGGTTCAAAAAAGTGATACAATTTTAAAGAGACCTTTGAGAGGAAATCCGATGAAATTCAAAACCTTTGTTATGCTTATCGTGTTGGGGTTAGCCTTTTCTGGCTTTACTTTTTTTGATAAACAAGAAAAACCTATATTTAGTGGGCAAATTGAGACAAAAGATAGCTATCTTGGCTCAAAAACTGGTGGAAGAGTAGAAAAGATTTTCAAACAAGAGGGCGATATTGTAAGGCTTGGAGAAGAAATTATTGCCTTTGATAGCAAAGAGCAGCATTTAAAAGTTGAACTTTACAAGGCAAAATTAGAACAAGCAAAAGTCAATGTTTTAAAGATGAAAACAGGCTATCAAAAAGAAGATATTGCCATAGCCAAAGCAGATGTCAATACTAAAAGTGCTGCTTTGGAAAATGCCCGCAAAAATTATGAAAGATATGAAAAGCTCCTTAAAGATAAAGCCACTACGCCTCAAGAATATGAAGAGCGAAAAAATATTTTTCTACAAGCAAAAGCACAAAATGAAGCAAGTCAAAAGAAATTTGAGTTGTACACCAATGGTTATAGGGTAGAAGATATCACTATGGCAAATGAGGTGGTCAATGAGGCACAAGCTAATTATGCGTTGGCTCTTTTGGAATTGGATGAAGCAAAAATAGTGGCTACAAGTACGGGTAAAATTGAAAAAATTTCTGTACGGATAGGAGATTTGGTTTCCAAAAATCAACCAATTATCCAAGTGAGTGAAGAGAGTCAAAAATACGCAAAATTTTACATACCTGAAACTAAGTTGCACATGGTGTCGGTTGGACAAAAGGTTGAGATAAAGATTGATGGGAGTGATAAAAGATATAGCGGAGAGGTCTACTTTATCGCCCAAAATGCTGAATTTACACCTAAAAATATCTCTACAAAAGATGAACGACAAAATTTACTTTTTGCGATTAAAGCAAAGGTCAATGATGAAGTTTTAAAAAGTGGTCTTTTTGTGGAAGTTACTCTGCCATGAGCGTTATCGAAACCCACGATTTAACGAAAACTTTTGATACATTTAAGGCAGTTGATGGCCTTAGGATTGAGGTTAAAGAGGGCGAGATTTATGGATTTTTAGGGCCTAATGGCTCAGGTAAAACAACGGTTATCAAGATGTTATGTGGGCTATTGATTCCAAGCGGAGGCAAAGCCAGTGTTTTAGGTTTTGATACAGTTAAAGATGGTGAAGCGATACGGCAAAATGTGGGGTATATGTCGCAAAAATTTAGCCTTTATGAAGATTTGACAGTTTTTGAAAATATGCATTTTTATGGCTCTATTTATGGGTTAATTCCAGATGTTTTGGAAAAAAGAATAGATTTTTTGCTTAAAAAATTAAACCTTGTGTTGTACAAAGACAGATTGTCTGGTAATTTAAGTGGTGGGTGGAAACAGCGATTAGCATTTGCGTGCGCCATTATCCATAAGCCAAAAGTACTTTTTTTGGATGAACCAACAGCAGGCATAGATCCTGTGGCAAGGCGAGAGTTATGGGATATATTTTTTGAATATGCCGCAAATGGCATTACTTTTTTTGTGACAACACACTACATGGATGAAGCAGAGCGATGTGGGAGTTTGGGGTATATTTACCGAGGGAAACTCATCGCCAATGGAACGCTTTTAGAACTAAGAAACCATCCGAGTGTTAAAGTTGATGGCTATATCCGAATGGAGATTAATGCCACTCCCATGGCTAAAGCACTTGAGATATTGAAAAAATGTGACTTTATGCAAGAGGCGACCATTTTTGGACGAGGAGTGCATGTTTTGTGCCAACGCGAAGTCAAAAAAGAGCAGATTGTTGCACTCCTTGAGAAAAGTGGTGTTGTTTGTGAAGAGATAAGAGAGATAGAATCCTCCCTTGAGGATGTTTTTGTGGCATTGACAAAAAAGGAAAATGAGCAATGATACGAGGTTTTAAAGCCATTTTTTATAAAGAGAGTAAGCAGATAAGCCGTGATAGAGGAACGCTTATCTTTATTTTTTTGATTCCTATTATGCAACTTTTGATTTTTGGTTATGCGATTAACACCACTGTCAGTGACATCAAAACAGCAACACTCAATCTGGATAGAAGTCAAAAAAGTAGTGAACTTTTGTGGGCTTTTGATAATAGTGGTTATTTTAAAGTTGTCAAAGAGGTGAATAGTAAAGAAGAGTTGGTTCGTGACATCGTTAAGGGTGACATCAAAGTGGGCATTGTTATTCCTGAGAATTATTCGAGAGAAATTTTAGCAGGAAGAAGTGGAAGTGTGCTGGTGATGATAGATGGAAGTGACTCTAGTGTCGCTTCACAGGCACAACAAGCCGCTTCGTTGATAGGACTGAACCTCAATCTTAGTACTCAAAATATTGAAGTAGCTCAAAAAAGTATAGATGTAAGAACACAAATGCTTTTCAATCCTGACTCCAAAACAGCCAATTTCATGGTTCCCGGACTCATCGCCGTTATCCTCAATATCACCACCGTCATTTTAACTTCACTTTCCATCGTCAAAGAAAAAGAGAGAGGTACACTTGAGCAAATATTTGTGACTCCCGTTGAGCCATTAGGGTTGATACTAGGTAAAATTGCCCCTTTTAATATCATCGCTTTTGTTCAAGTCATCGTTGTACTGTTACTCATGCGGTTTTTATTTGGAGTACCAATCTCTGGAAGTATCGTACTACTTTTGGCGATGAGTTTAGTCTATATCTTTTGTATGCTAGGACTTGGAATGCTCATCTCCACCAAAGCAGAAAATCAAATGCAAGCCATTCAATACGCCTTTTTAACGATGCTTCCTGCTATTTTACTTTCTGGTTTTATGTTTCCACGAGAAGGAATGCCTTTTATTATTTATCTCATAAGTTACATTGTTCCTGCAACCTATTTCATCGACATCATGCGAGGAATTGTTTTGCGAGGGGCTGATTTTGTAGATATTTTTGAGAATTTTTTAGCTCTTTTGGGACTGGGTATCTTTTTTATAACGGTTGCGGTGAAGCGGTTTAAGAAGAGCCTTTGAAACCTTTACATGTAAAGCTATTTAACTGTTAAAGTTAAAAGTTAAGCCTTGACCTTTTTTAAATGCTCGTTGAGAGCTTGCGTATTGTATCTTCTTTGTTTTTTCCATTGATAACAGAAGCTTTTTCCAGCAATCTTAACAAATTGCTTGATGGCTTAGTAGCATCACTTCTTATTGAAGAATAGGGAACGCACCCATCACCAGAACAACATGTATTAAAAAAAATACTATCCATCATGTCAACATAGTGCTCTAAAAATTGTATTAAAATATCTACTTTATCCCAAGTAGTTTTTTTATCAATCGGTCGTTTATCGCTATGAGCGATAGTTTTATCTCTAATATCTTTCAACGCTTGAATATCATGCTCATATTCTAAATAAATTTTTTTTACTCCTTTTTGTAAACATGTTAAAAAAGGCAATAACTCAAAAGCCTCATATTCTATTTTGTATGAAAATCCATTTCTTTTGGTATCTATTTCTTTATGATAATTTTCCAATGTGGAAAAATCAAAAAGTGTGTATTTTTCTAAAGAACTTATACTGTCATTTAATAAGGCTAATTGTCTTTGTTCGGCACAAATATAACGCTCAATTTTCTTTAGATTTATGCTTTCTTTAGTTTCTTCAAAAATCTTAGATAAAGACAAGATAATGTCATTGATAGCAAGACGCTGTATAGCAAATAATGAATAACCAAAAGAGCTTTTTTGGATATCCTCAGATATAAAAGAAATAGTTTTAAACAAGTTAAGGGACATAATACAAGAAGAAAGATTTTCGGATATAGCTTGTAAATATTTCTTGAGTATCTCTTGTTCTTTGGATAATTCTTCCACACTAAACTCCATTATTTAATTTGAAAAAATTTTTAGGGTGTCAGGTCTAAACTTTTCATTGACTAAAAGTGATATTTTTTATGAGCTTATATTGTACTAAAATATTATTGTATCTGATTGATTATACTTTACATGTAAAAAGTCTATAAGGAATACTTCTTGCAATGTCTTTTCTAAAAAAGGAGCGCACATGCAACATCTTCATGCCACTCCTGATGCTACTTACCGTTTTGCGAAGCAATTTTCACATTATAAAGATTTTTATGCAAGGCATGATGGGTTGATATTTTCCAAGTTGGGATTTGGAACTTTTAAGAAAGAGCCTTATAAAGAAGAAAATTATATTTTTGATTATAAAGATGCCTTACGAACTGCTATCAAAAGTGGTATCAACCTTATCGATACGGCTATCAACTATCGCTACCAAGAGAGTGAAAAAGAGATAGGCGAAGTTTTAGCGGAGTTGATAGAAAAAGATGAAGTGAAACGCGAAGAGCTGATAGTGTGTTCCAAAGGCGGGTTCATCCCTTTGTGCTTTCCTTTTCCTCCCAATCCTTACGAGTGGATTAGCGAACATGTTATCCAAAAAGAGTTAGCCACTCTTGATGATATAGAGTTAGACCAACACTGCATGACACCTGCTTTTTTGAGGTATTCATGTGAACAATCTTTGAAAAATTTACAACTTGAATGTTTAGATATATACTTTTTGCACAATCCCGAAACGCAACTGACCAAGATAGGAAAAAGTGCATTTTTTGAAAAACTTGAAGCGGTTTTTACGCTTTTTGAAACATTAGTGAGCGAAAATAAAATAAAGTCTTATGGGGTGGCAGTTTGGAATGCCTTAACTTATGAAGAGGAAAATGCTGAACATATCAACCTTGAAGCCATGTTTGATGTGGCGCGAAAAGTAGGTGGGCAAAATCACCATTTTAAATACATTCAACTCCCTTTTAATATCGCTAAAACCAATGCGTATAGCGTGGCTAATCAAAAAATGTCTGATGGAAATTACTATACGCCTTTGCAAGTAGCCCATAAACTAGGACTTGGCGTCATTGGAAGTTCCTCGTTGTTGCAAATGCACCTTTTCCAAAAACCTTTTAAGCCTGAAGTTGGGTATCTTTTAGATAGCAAGATGGAGCTTCAAAGCGATGTTCAACTTGCCCTTCAGTTTGTGCGCTCATCTAGGGGATTTATTAGCTCTTTATTTAGTTCAACCAAGAGTGAACATGTGATAGAAAATGGTAAAATTGCGTCCATCAATGCGGTCAGTAGCGCAAAGTACAATCTTCTTTTTAAGGTGGAAAAATCAACATGACTTATGACATCATCATCATTGGTTCAGGCATCGCAGGATTGATGGCGGCCATTGAAGCCAAAAATGAAACCAATCGTGTTGCTATCATCACCAAAGGCAATATCTTTAAATCCAATAGTGCCATAGCCAGTGGCGGAATCAATGCTGTTTTAGACCCCAAAGATAATGTCGAGATACAAAAACATGTTGACGACACGATGAAAAGTGCGCAAGGTTTGGGCAATAAAAAAGCCGTTACTTACTTGTGCAAAAGAGCACCACATATCATCAAAAAGCTTTGCGATTTTGGTGTGGCGTTTGACAAAGATGAAAATGGAAAGATTTTACAGCGAAGTTTTGGTGGCGGAAGTAGTAAGCGCACTTGTTTTGTGGGTGATAGTACGGGTGCTTCTATCACACAAGCATTGATAAAAAAAGCAAAACACATCGGCGTTGATTTTTTAGTCAATCAATTCGTTATGGACATCACCAAAATTGATTCGTATGTGAGTGGTGTGGTGGTGTTGAAGAGAATTGACTCAACGGTTATCGTTTATCCTGCTAAAGCTATCGTTCTTGCAGGGGGCGGATATGCGGGGATTTATCGAGGTTTTAGCACCAATGCCCAAGACTGTACGGGTGATTTGCTCAGTGTTGCACTCCGTGCTGGGCTTAGCTTAAAAGACATGGAGTTTGTGCAATTTCATCCCACAGGCTTTGCCAAAACGAGTTACCTTATCTCAGAAGCTGCTAGAGGTGAGGGTGGCTATCTTGTCAATAGCGAGGGAGAGCGCTTTGTCGATGAACTTGGTACTAGAGATGTACTGGCTCGTTCCATCTTTGAGCAGATACGAAAAGGGCAAAAAGTCTATCTTGATTTGCGCCACATTCCTCTTGATGTCATTGAAGCAAGACTTCCATCACTCTATAAAAATGCGTATAACCAAGTCGGCATAGACATCTCAAAAGAGCTTTTAGAAGTCAAACCTGTTGCGCATTATAGTATGGGAGGCATTGAATCACCCTTTACATGTAGCCCTTTAAAAGGTCTTTTTGTATGTGGTGAGTCAGCATCTCTAGGTGTTCATGGTGCCAATCGTTTGGGTGGAAACTCTTTGTTGGAAGGTGCTGTTTTTGGTGAATTAGCGGGGCTTAAAGCCAAAGAATATGCACATAGACGAGAATTTTTACCGATAGATTATAATGTTGTGATTAAAGATATGAGTTTGGTTGACCGAATCTTTGAGGGGGATTGTACTAAAAACTTCAATGCGATGAGAATTTCTGTGGGAAAAATCATGTTTACCAAAGCAGGAATATTCCGCAATCAAGACTCCTTACAAGAAGCGTTTGACTATATGAAATACCTTCGCCTTGAGTCAAATACTTTGCATTGCATCGATAAAGGTAAAAATAACAATGTCGAGTTGATTTCTATCTTAGAACTTCGTAATGCACTAGAACTTAGTGAAGCCATTATCTTAGGAGCACTTAAGAGGGAAGAGAGTCGTGGTGCTCATCATCGGGAAGATTTTCCGCTTACATGTAAAGATAATGAGCGACATATCTTGATTCGAGAGTTTCAAAAAGGCTTTTTTAAAGTCGCTTACGAAGACAATAAAATCGTAAAATTTATCAAAAAAATCTTAGTAGACTAAAGGAAAAATGATGGCAAAAGTAATGTTAAGAGAAGAAAAAGGCGAGATCTGTTTTTACATCGCCAAAAAAGACATGGAAGAGACCATCATCAAGATAGAATTTGATACAGATGAAAAATGGGGTGGTGAAGTTGAACTCAGCAATGGTGAGCGATGGTGGATTGAGCCAAACCCTAAAAAACTCCCTAAAGAAGAGGTGTGTAAAAAACTTGCTGATTAATTGATTAAATTATAAACAAGGGTTTGAATACTAAGTATTCATTATTTTGTATAATGCAGTAAATAACTATAAGGGGCATCAAATGGTTGCATCTGAACCAAAATGTTCACACTGCATTACAGTGAGTGAACTAATGACACTCCACGATACGGCTTTACTTGTTTCTAATTCACAAGATTTAGTAGGTTCACTGGAAAAAGCATTATTGATTTTAAAGAGTAGATTGCATTTAGAAAAATGCGCTATTCATACACTCAGTGACGATCTTTTACGCATTTACGCCTGTGTTGATTTTAGTAAACATCAAAAAGAGTTAGCGACTTATAAATTAGGTGAGGGTGCAACAGGTTTTGCGGCGCAAAGCAAAGAACCTGTTGTCATTGAAAATTCACACAACGATATGATGTTTCTTAACAAATCAGGCAATCGTGATAAAAATTCCATTTCGTATATCGCTGTACCGATGCTTGTCGATAAAAAAGTCATTGGCGTGTTGGGTGCAAATATTACCAAAACAACGGCGATTGATTTTGAAAGTACGATTCGTTTGCTGACGATTATGAGTTCTATTTTTGCACAAGCTATCCATTCACATAACATCAATCTTGAACAAAAAGAGCGACTTGAAGAGCTTAAACTCTATTATAAAATGGAGTGGGACTCTAAGGTACATAACTTTGGTGATATCATCGGTGAAAGCCCTAAAATGAAGAGCGTTTTTCATGTGGTAGAACGCATTGCTGAGAGTAATGTCACGGTTTTAGTTAGAGGCGAAACAGGAACAGGAAAAGAGCTTGTAGCTGCGGCTATCCATAAGCGAAGCAAACGCTGTGATGAGCCTTTTGTCAAACTCAACTGTGCGGCAATCACTGATACTTTGATAGAAAGTGAACTCTTTGGTCACGAAAAGGGTGCATTTACAGATGCTAAAGAAGCACGAAAAGGGCGTTTTGAACTTGCCGATGGAGGAACGCTTTTTCTTGATGAGATAGGCGATATCTCATCTTCTGCACAAGTTAAACTTTTGAGGGTTTTACAAGAGAGAGAGTTTGAGCGCGTTGGTGGAAGTAAAACTATCAAGGTCAATGTCAGACTAGTAGCCGCGACAAATCGCAACTTAGAAGCGATGGTCAAAGAGGGAACATTTAGAGAGGATTTATACTATCGTCTTAATGTTATTCCTATTGATTTGCCAGCACTGAGAGAAAGAGGCGATGACATTCGTTTACTCGTTAACTTTTTCCTTGAAAAATCAATGAAAAACCATAAAAAAAGAGTTGTTATCACTGATGAGGCGATGCAAATTTTATGTCAATATTCGTGGCCAGGGAATGTGCGAGAGCTTGAAAATACCATAGAGCGGATTGTTTTGATGGGCAATGAAGAGGGCATTAGTGCTGATGAAATGCTCATGTTGCTTCCTGCGTTTAACAGAAGGCTTGTGTGCCACAGTAAAGGTAATAGTGATGATTGAAAAATTAAAAAGCGGTGAGTTAGTTCCTTTTATCGGGATGGGTGTTTTTAAAGACACGAAAAATGATGAGGGTGGGCAAATCCCTTTTGATAGCGACTCGATGATTTTAGCACTCAATGGTGGAAGAGCGATGTCTCAACGACTGATGTATGAGTACTCAAGAGCTGCTATGAGTTTGGAACAGCGAAAAGGGAGAGCTTTTATTGAGCAAATGGTGTTTCATATCTTCAATGCCAAACCCTATAAAACTCCTCTTGTCTATGAATGGCTTAAACAAACTATGCCTCCTTATGTGATTGATTTAAATATGGATGATTCATTGTTAAAAGTGTATGAGGGTGTTGAGCATTTTTTAGTCACAGGGGTGAGTCGCATCATGGGTGGTTATGATCGGTTTTTAGTGTATCGCTATGATGTCCAAAACAAGGTTTACCAACACATTGAAAAAGAGCTTTTAAATGATTCAATACCTATTTTATTTAAACCTTTGGGATGTGTTGTGCCTGAAAAAAACTTTATCGTGAGTGACGCTGATTTTGTGGATTGGTTGACTGAAGCGATGGGTGGATATGCCATACCTCCATTTCTAAAAGGTTATAAAGAGGGGAAATCTTATCTATTTTTGGGTGTTGATTTTGATAGAGATACTTTTAGAATGGTAGCAAATGAGACAACACTGGGTTTAAAAGATGGCTATCTTGTCAATGATAAAGAAAAAATAACCAAAAAAGAAGAGAAGTTTCTAGCTTCTCATCAAATAGAGAAACTTGAAACTTCACTGAATGCTTTTATATCAAAGTAGCAGGGACTTTATGTTGGTCTAAACCAAGGCTTTTTTTATCTACGATGCCAAAAGCTAAAAGAAGGACTTGTGCGAGGGAAAGGACGCTGAGTTCTATCTCTCTTTGCACACTTTTTTCTAAGGCTTTTTGGTAAAAATCAAACATAACCAAACTTCTTGCATCTGTTACAACGACAAAATCAGCGGCATTGTCAAACATATCTAACATGGCTTTAGAGGCTAAACCATAAGCGAGTGGTGTAGAAATATCTAAGACTTCAAATCCATCACTTTCATATGCACTCGCATACGCAATTCTTTTGGCACCCACTAGGTCTAAAAGTGTTTCGCTCAACGCCGTATCTGTATGTTTTTTAGCTCTACATGTAGAAGTTCCTAAAAAGAGTGCAACGCTAAATTGAACAAAAGGGTGTTTGATCATCGTTTTGAGTTTTCCAAAACCTATCTCTTCTTCTAGCACTGTTTCAAGGGTGAGAATATTGGAGGAGAGGTTAAGGACAATATTGCTTTTTGAGAGTCGTTGTGCAATGATATTTTTAAGATCTTCATCATTTAAAAGCGCTTCTTTTGTCATCCACAAAGAGGTAAAAGAACTATTTTCAAAACATAAAATATCTCTTTGTTCTATACTTGCAAGAGAAAGCGTATAGGCATTTCGTTCATAAAATTTCATTTTATCTAGACCAAGCATTTCACTTCCAACATCTGCTTTAGCATCTTTAAAAGGAATCGCATCAATTTCTAAAAGTGCAATAAGTGTTTTGGCTGCTGTGGCAAAAGAGCTTGTTTTGTCACTTTGGATGATTTTATCAAAAAGAAAATATTTTTTCATGGTGTGTCCTTACAAAGATTCGGTGCGGTGTGAAAGTTTTTCAACGAGGGCGTTAGCAAAAGGGCGCATAGCCATAATGTCATTTTTAAGAGAAACGATTTTTTGCTCTACTTGCGCACCACAAGGATAGACTTTATTACACAGTCTTACATGGTAAAAGATACCTGTGTGTTCATTGGCAACGATGTTTAAAATCTCTTTTTTTCTTTGAGGGTATTTAATCGCCATATCGTAGGCAAAAGCAAAGAGTGCGTCACCTTGAAACTGTGGCATAAACTCCAATATGCTAGACGCATAATGAAAAAGAATGTAACTTTTAAAAGTTGCTCTATCTCTAGCTTCTACAAAAGCATCGATGAGATCAAAACTTGCATAAAAATCATCATCGTTGATAATCATATCTTTCACAACTCTTTTAGGACTTAAAGGTTCTAATACGAGAGATTTACCAAAATTGGCTATAACTTCTTCAATCAAAACATTTGTAAAAAGGGCTTTTCCATTCAATTTGATAGCAGCATATTCATCCTTGGGATAATCAAAACTCAAATCTTCTCCTTGAATAAGCACAAAAAGGTCATTGAGCGTTTTTGCTTTATCAATTTTGAGGAAATGTTTTTTATAGTAGGGCAAAAAATCTGTTTTTGCATCAAATCTAAATACGCTAAGCTCGAGTTTACACTCCATTTAAGAACTCCTTTGGGTAAGTCTAGTTAAATTGTAATCACTTTTTAATTCGAATAATCATACAATAAATTTACAAAAATTGTATGGTATTGAGTAGGATAAAATGGGCAAAGAGGCATATTTCATAGAACAATTTTCTAGCAAGCATATCGGCGATGATGGTGCAGTCTTTGGCGATAAAGTTTACTCTAAAGATCTCTTTTGTGAAGATATTCATTTTAAGCGAGACTGGATGTCACTTGAGGCAATTGCTCGTAAAAGTATGTTGGTCAACATATCTGATGCTATTGCGATGAATGCTATACCTAAACTCGCACTCATTGGCATTGTCATTCCTAAGCAGTTTGGTTTGGAGCAATTAAGAGCACTAGGTAGGGGATTTGAGAGCGTTGCACGAGACTATGGTATTGAGATTATCGGTGGCGACACAACAGCTGGTAAAAAGCTGATGATTTCTGTCACTATCGTTTCTAATGTTCAAAAACCTATCTATCGAAAAAATGCTAAAATAGGTGATTTTGTAGCCTAT
>JAQWCT010000244.1 GCA_028705785.1 Sulfurospirillaceae bacterium
TCCTAATTTAATGTCGGTACTATGGACTTTTAAAATGTCTTTTCTACCTTGAAAATCTGGTTTATCCACTAAAACTTGTCTATCAAATCGTCCTGGACGAAGAAGTGCAGCATCTAAAACTTCTGGTCTATTAGTCGCCGCAAGTACGATAACAGGTGATTTATCAGAACTAAACCCATCCATTTCTGCAAGAAGTTGGTTGAGTGTTTGTTCTCTCTCATCATTGCCGCCCATCATACCGTTGGCTGCACGACTCTTTCCGATAGCATCAATCTCATCGATAAAAACAATCGCAGGAGCTTCTTTTTTAGCATTTTCAAACAAATCTCGTACGCGGCTTGCACCCACTCCTACAAACATCTCGATAAAACTAGACCCTGAAACAGAGAAAAATGGTACACTTGCTTCACCAGCAACTGCTTTTGCTAATAAAGTTTTACCCGTTCCTGGAGGGCCTACAAGTAAGACACCTTTAGGAATCTTCGCACCCAAGCTCATATAACGATCAGGATGTTTGAGAAAATCTACGATCTCTTTTACTTCTTCTTTGGCTTCTTCTACGCCTGCTACATCATCAAATTTCACATTAGGCTTTTCTGAATTGACCAGTTTTTTACTGCTCCCCATTCCAAGAATTCCACCACCCATATTTTTTTGCATTTTGTTTGCCAAAAACATCCAAATACCAAAAAATACAAATACAGGAAGAACCCAAGAAAAAAGTATTTCTGTAAGCATATTGGTTTCATTATATCCACCATAGCTAACTTTTTTTTCATCCATTAAAGGGATAAGTGTATTGTCTTCACCTACTTTTTTAACCACATATGCAGTTTTTTGTGCACCTTCACCAGAAAACGCTTTAATGGTAGTTTGCCCAATGGCAACACTGCTGATTTGCCCATTGCGAATAAGTTCTTTGAGTTCATAATAATTGATGTTTTTAGTCACAATATTTTGTGTTCCAAAGTTACCACCCATAGCATTAGCATCTGAGGTTGATGTAAAATTTTTAAATATTAAGATAACAACGATAGAGAAAATGGCAAATACCAAAAGTGGATTTTGGTTAAAAAAGTTATTTTTTTTCTCATTTTTGTTATCGCGATTGTCGTCGTTCATTTATTTCCTTTTGAATACGAGTGTATACCACTCTTCTTTTTTGTATTTTTCTACGAGCATCATCGTGGCAAATTTTTCTTCCACCTTATCCACATATTTGTCTAAAATCCCAGATAAAATTAACATTCCATCATCTTTAACAGCTTTTTGTAAATCTGATGAAAGCATAATCAGTACATCAGCAATGATATTGGCAATGACAACAGCATACTCTTGTTCTCTTTTTTGTACAGAACCTGTCCAAATACGATTAAATGTTTCATGATTTAAAGCAAAATTTTCCGCCGCACTGCTAGTAGCTTGTTCATCCGTATCGCATAAATCTACTTCAGCCCCTAACTTTCGAGCAGCTATGGATAAAATACCACTTCCACAGCCTACATCCAAAACAGTATCACCTTTTTGAATATATTTTTGAAGAAGAAGCAAGCATCCGTAAGTTGTTTCATGATGTCCTGAACCAAAAGCAAGCGCTGGGTCTATAATGATATTGATCTTTTCTTTATCATCTTCTATCCAACTGGGATGGACAAAAAATGAGCCTACATGTAAAGGTTGTACCGAATTGCGATAATTCGCAATCCAATCTTCATTTTCTTTCACCAACAGTTGCGTCTCAAGGGCAATTTCTTTTCCAAGTGCCGTGGAGAGCTTTTTTGCAAATTCTTCAACACCAAAAAGTACCATTTCTAAATTTTCTTCACTGCGCAGAATGATTGTATGATTTACTTCTTCAATAGCCTCATCGCTGAGGCTCAAAATGAAATCAACAAAATAGGAATAGCCATAATCGGGGGTTATTTGAAGTTCGTTATAGGTTTTTTTCATTTATGAACCCAAAACATCCTCTAGTTTTTCTTTGAGTACTTGTGGTGTAAAAGGTTTGACGATATAGTTATTGACTCCTGCTTTAAGCGCAGTGATAACTTCTGTTTTGCCACCTTCTGTGGTCACCATAATAATAGGCATACTATCATATTTTTTTTCAGCTCTTACTTTTCTTACAAGCTCCAACCCATTCATCTCTGGCATATTCCAGTCAGTAATAAGCACATTAATATCTGGAGTTTTATCCATAATTTGCCAAGCCTCAACACCATGTTCAGCTTCTAAAACATCGTTAAAACCAAGTCTAGATAATGTGTTTTTAATAATACGGCGCATTGTCGAGCTGTCATCTACTACAAGCAGTTTCAATGTCACTCCTTTACTTTAAAGTTATATACTCTCATTCTAACCTATTTTGCTTTGAACTTACTTTAAACCTTGTTATTAGACGCTAGCTTAAAAGCCTCTCCCAAATCAATTGTTCCCTCATAAAACGCTTTTCCAATGATAACACCCGTGATTTTAGGGGTCTCTAAGAGGGTCTTAATATCACTCATATCTCGAAGACCTCCACTGGCAATAGTATCGATATTAGCAGCCTCCGCAATGGCTTTGGTAAAATCAATATTAATCCCACTAAGCATTCCATCTCTTCCCACATCGGTACAAATAATGGCTTCTACCCCAGCATTTGCAAACTCTTTTGCCAAATCAGTTGCCCTCATCGTTGACTTTTGAGCCCAACCTTCCACTGCAACGCAGCCATCTATTGCATCAATACCTACGACAACTCTATATGATTTACACATCTCTTTGACAAATTGTGGATTTTTAAGTGCAATCGACCCTAATATTACTCTATCAATACCTAAATCAACATATTTCCGAATAGTTTTTTCGTCACGAATACCTCCGCCAAGTTCTAGCTTGAGGTTACAATGTTTTCTAATTTGCTGAATTTGCAGAAGATTTTTAGGCTCTCCTGCAAAAGCACCGTTAAGATCTACAAGATGAAGCCAAGTTGAACCCATCTGCTCAAATGTCTTAGCAAGTCTCCAAGGCTCATCCGCATAAATCTTTGCTGTATCCATCAAGCCTTTTGTAAGCCGTACAGCTTTTCCATCTTTTAAATCAATCGCTGGTAAAATATCCATATAAACTATCCTCTATAACGCTATAAAATTTTTTAAAATTGCTAAACCATTGTCATGAGATTTTTCAGGGTGAGGCTGAAAACCAAAAACAGTCCCTTTTTGAACTGCACTGGGAAATTCATATCCGTAGGTTGTTTTTCCTATCATATATTTATCGTCACATGTTGCATGAAAACTGTGTACAAAATAGATCGGAAGAGCACACG
>JAQWCT010000040.1 GCA_028705785.1 Sulfurospirillaceae bacterium
TCTAAATGTTCACTGGTTTCTTGATTCATCTCTTGATCAAAAAACTTATAGCGATTACGGCCTTCCATTTTAGCTTTATACATCGCTATATCAGCATTTTTGAGCAATTTACTTGCACTCTCCCCATCATGGGGATAGACACTCACGCCAATGCTCATTGTAACTTTAAAACTCTCGTTACCAAATATAAAAGGCTCCCCAAAAGCTGAAACTAGCTTTTTGATAGCTATAAAAATATCACTAGCATCCTTACAACTATCAATAAGGATAATAAATTCATCACCACTAAGGCGTGCGACTGTATCGGTTTCTCGCATCGTCTCTTTCATTCTTGTAGCAATGGTTCGAAGAAGCATATCTCCTGCATCATGCCCCAGTGTGTCATTGATACTTTTGAATTTATCAATATCAACAAACATCACTGCTAGGACTTTTTGGTCACGGCTTGCTTTTTTAATGGCTTGAATAAGTCTGTCTTGCAGAAGATTGCGATTAGGAAGACCTGTTAGGATATCGTGTTCAACTTGATGCATCAAAAGTTTTTTCTGTTTTTTATTTTCTTCTTCAAGCTCTTTTCTGGCTGTAATATCTCTAACAGAACAATGCTGGATAACACTATCTCGCATTGCTATAGTCGTGACAACCACACTAATCCAAAAGAGTGTTCCGTCTATTTTCCGTGCGCGCCACTCAAACTTATGTACGCCATTTTCAATCGCTTTTGCACTCATTTGAAGTGCTTTTTCATGAGAACTTTCACCATCTGGTTGAAATTCTGGAGCAATGTCTTTAGGTGAAATATTAATGAGTTGAGACTTATCAAGACCTCCAAACATTTTGACGATTGCCTCATTGCAATCGATAAAGATATTGTCTTTTAGCAACCAAATGCCATCTGCTGATTTTTGATACAGTGTTTCAAAAACAGTTTTCTGCTCACGAATCTGTTTATTGCTGACCAAAAGATGATTTTCATATCGTGTGAGAAGTGCGCGGATTTTAAGAGAAATGAAAAACATAATGCCCATAACCAACAAAATAATCATCAAAGAAATCAAGAAAGTATTATAAATTGTATCTTTCATTTTCTCTTTGAGCAGTATTTTTTGTTCTTCAAGGGCTTTACTCTCTTCCATCAAATAAGCACCTGTCCCTATGACCCATTCAAATTGAGGGATAGCTCTAATAAAAGAAATTTTGCTTTTATCTTTATTGGCTTCAGGATGAAATGATGCTGTATAGTTCATAAAAAAACCCTCTTTACTTGCCTTCCCACCTTTGACAATATCTTGAATAATATGTTGCCCATCAGTAACCACATCTAGTCTATTTTCACCTACCAAAGAATGATCTCCATGTGAAATGGTGCTACCATCATAATCATAGGCAAAGATGTACCCAAACTCTCCATATTTTGTATTCAAGAGAAGCTTTTGTGTCTCTTTTTTAAGCCTGTCAATAATTTCATCTTCATATCTCGCACTTCCAACAAAAATGCCTAAAGGTTCAAATTTTTGAATGTACCCCAACTTTTTTCTAAAAGAAGTATCTTTGGAATTTTTCCATTCCCATTCTAAAAATCCACTCTCTTGTTTTTGTAAAAGCGCTATCATATTGGAAATGGGTTTTGTGCCTTGTTCGTCTACGATATGAGAAAGATTTTGTCCATCCCATGTCGTATCTGCCCCATGCATGAGACATTGCCCTTGCATATCAAAAATAAAATAATATCCGCTAAGATCATTAAAAAAATGCATATCTTGAAGCTTACTTTTAATCTCGTGTAGAATGTATTCTTTGGAATATTTTTGATTTCTCCAATAAGTATCAGAGATGATTTCAAACGCAAGATTAACAATATTTTTTGCCTCTTGCTTTGCTTCATTCAGTACAAATTGCTCATTAAAATTGATATAATCAACTAGCTTATCGATACGATCTTTAGCTTGAAATTTGGAGTTTTTGACATACTCTTTACGAGCAAGTTCTACTGATTTTTCATACTCTGCTTTTTGGTTGGTAACAACAATCGTAAGAATGATGGAAAAAGTTAAAAATATAGCAAATGCAGGTAAAAAAATAATCCATTTGGTTATACTTTTTTCTCTTAATCTTGGCAAATATCACCTCAAAAACAGTATTTATTTTAGAAGTATTACTTTATCAAAATTTTCTAAAATTTTTCGCACCCTTGTTTGCCACAACAAACCAAAAAGTTCTTTTTCCTCTATGTTTGCAACATCTGCTAAGACTTTTTGCATAAGAGCCTGCATCTGCGGATCTGGCAAAATGGAGGAAGGGTTATAGGCAATGTCAACCGTTATCCCTGTATCTATGCGTTGAAGTCTTACATGTAAAGGAATATCCGCATTAAAAAACATTAAAAAGCGTCTATCATAGGCACTATTTAATCCTTTAAATCCCCAGTCACTCGTTGCTCCCGTAATAAGTGAAAAAACATTAGCAACCACGCCTGTTGTGCCACTTTGAATATCTTCTTTGAACAAAACTTTAATCTCACCTCTTTGTGGCAATGCTTCACCATACAATGCCTTTAAACCCTCTCTTACCATCAAATATGCACCTGCAATGGTCGGACAACTATGTCCTGCACTTTTGACAACATCTAGGTAACTAAAACTTATCAAACCTTTTTCAAAAGCTCCTAACACTTTGGAAAGACTATCTTGTATATTTATTGTTTCGACTGTATCGAAAAAATTGGGATATTTCATTTTTTCTCCTTTTCCTTAAGCATTTATTGTAACTCAAATCAGAATAGATTTCATTGATTTAAATTGTGTTACAATAATCTCATCAAAGGAGAAAGACATCATGCAAGATTTTTGGAATGCTAGGTTTAAAGGTGACAAGTTACTTTACGGTGAAGCGCCGAACAACTTTATTAAACAAAATGTTGAACTTTTGGTCAGTGCCAAAAAAGTGATGTGCTTAGGAGAAGGAGAAGGCAGAAATGCACTTTTTTTAGCGGATCAAGGATTTGAGGTCGAAGCCCTTGACGCCTCTGATGTGGCGCTTTTCAAGCTTCGCCAACGCGCTAAAGCGAACTACCTTGCTATCAAAGTAAGACACACCTTACTAGAATACTGGGAACCACAATGCCTTTATGATGCGGTGATATGCACCTACTTACATCTTCCCAAACAAAGCCAAAAATCCCTTTTTGAAAAATCATTACAAGCTTTACATGTAGGGGGATTTTTTATGGCTGAACTCTTTAGCGAAAGTCAAATTAACTTTCATAGTGGAGGGCCTAAAAATATCAGTTTACTCTACGATTTTAACGATGTCTTAGATACCCTTAAACTTTTACCCTGCGAAGTGATAAAACTCTCTCAAGAAGTCGTTATCCTCAATGAGGGCGAGAACCATGTGGGTCGAGCGAGTGTTATCCGTATTATTTTGAAGAAGCTTTAATAGTACCATAGTATCGACTTCGTTCCATATTTTCAACCCACCTAAAGATAAAATCATCTTCCATTTTTCCCCAATAAAGCTCCCCTGAATTTCTCCAAGGATCGATGAGTATCCCACTTTCAAAAGGTGCACCTTTTACAACAACAACAACTGAATTATGTTCCATTGGTTCACCTTTAAATGCTACACCCCAACGCAAATCAAAACTGCGATAGTTTTGCTTCTTAAGATGAGTAATCATATCTTCCGTCCATTGGTAACACAATCCTCGTTCTCTAAACCCTAGGTTAATTAACATATTTTGAAAATTAGCGGGCGCCATAAGGTCATATTTTTCCGCCAATACTCGCGGATATGAGAGGGCTTCTTTAGCAAACATTTTTGCTTCTTTCTCATCCACTTTTTTACCCAAAGCCATAATGTCATGGGTTAATGCTTCAAACTTTGTAGGCTCAGTATTTAAGGCCTCTTTTTTTACCGAACATCCACTCATTAACACGATACATAAAATACAAAAAACGATACTTCTCATTACTTCACTTTTAAATTAATTTTAACAATTTCACTCGGCGCCATAATGCGCACTGCTGGTCCCCAATACCCTGCCCCATTACTCACAAAAATCTGTGTTTTTAAAGAGTGTTGGTACAAGCCACTCAAATAAGGCTGATCAAGCAACACCAAAAGTCCAAATGGGAAAACTTGTCCACCATGCGTATGACCGCTGAGAATCAAATCGATTTTTTCATCACCTAATTCTTTGGTGATTTTAGGCTGATGGGAGAGCAAAATCGTTGGCAATTCTGGCTTTACATGTAACAATGCTTCCTTGAGGTTTGGAGGTAAAAAATCAAACCGTTTGCCCATCATATCGGCAACACCAGCAAGATTAATGACACCTCCGATATTTATAGAGCGATTAAGAAGGATATTAACCCCTAAAAACTCTAAATGCTCCATGATTTTTTCAACACCATAAAAATACTCATGGTTTCCAGGGACAAAAAAGACACCAGCGCGGCTTTGTATATCGCGTAAAGCATCCAGTTTATCGCCTATTTGACTCACAGGTAAATCCACCAAATCACCCGTAATCACGACAATATCTGCATCCAGTGTATTGATTTGACGAACTATCTCATCCATAAAATCTTTACCCAAAGTTTTACCGATATGAACATCGCTTATCTGCACCACAGACAATTCTTGCCCCAATCCCTCAATGAAGATATCGACTTCTTTGATGATGGGCGCTTTGGTACCATTCATGAAACCCTTGAACATATACGAAAATGCCAACACGAGCATTGTGACATCCAAAATGGTTTTGAGCATCACCCGTCTTGAGTGGTCATAAGGAATTTTGCTATAGGGAATATGAACAAGGTCATACATAATTGCCACACAAAAGAGCATAAACGAAATGCCTATCATCGCGGAGAAAATAACATAAAGCAAAGGGTCTAGGTTATCAAGGCGCAACACCAAAAAGTAAAAAACTTCGCAAATGGTTGCAATAATCATCAACCATTTAACAAGCGTTTGATACTTACTCAAAACATCAAGGCGCTTCAAAAAGCGCCTATAGCTGTAAAAATTAATCGCCGATAAAACGACGATAGCAACAAGAGCAAAAGAGAGTCTAAACATTATAAATACGAACCTACTTTACAGTTTTAAAATAGCGATTGGTTTCTGCTGAGATCACTTTGGAAAGCAACAAAAGCGCTATTAAGTTAGGAATGGCCATCATACCATTCATAAGATCTGAAAAATCCCACACAAAGCTTAATTTCATCATAGATCCCACCATCACAATGGCAATAAAAATAATGCGATAAATTTTAACCATTTTTTCGCCAAAAATATATTCAATCGCTTTTTCACCATAATAGCTCCAACCCAAAATCGTCGAATAGGCAAAAAGCACTGTGGCAAGCACAACAGTAACCGAGCCAAAAGAACCTAAATACAATTCGAAACTCTTCATCGTCAATAAACTAGGGCTCATGCCTTGTTGCCAAAAAGGCGAGATAAGGATGACCAATGCGGTCATGGTACACACCACGAGCGTATCGATAAAAGTTTGGGTCATACTGACCAATGCTTGTCGCACAGGGTCATTTGTTTTAGCAGCTGCTGCTGCAATAGGGGCAGAACCAAGACCTGATTCATTGGAAAAGACACCCCTTGCAACACCATAACGAATAGCAGCTGCCATGGTAGCACCTACAAATCCACCACCTGCTGCAATAGGACTAAAGGCATAATGGAAGATAAGCCCAAAAGCATCACCAATCTTATCCAGATTCATCCCTAAAACAAGCAGCGAAATAGCGATATAACCTAAAATCATAAAGGGCACAAGGAAAGAGGTAAACTTTCCGATAGATTGGATGCCGCCTAAAATAACCATTGCTGTGAGCACTAAAAGTATGAGTCCTGTTACCCAAGTAGGAATATCCATCTGCGTATTGAGGATTTGTGCTACAGCATTGGCTTGCGTCATATTACCAATACCAAATGCCGCAAGTGCTGTAAAAACAGCAAAAGCCATACCCAGTTTTGGCATATTAAGACCATTGGTGAGGTAGTACATCGGTCCACCCTTAAAACCATTGTCTCCTTGTTCACGGTACTTCACTGCGAGTACTGCTTCAGCATACTTCGTAGCCATACCCACAAGACCTGTCACCCACATCCAAAAAACAGCTCCAGGTCCACCCATCGTAATCGCCGTAGCAACACCTACGATATTACCAATACCTACAGTTGCGGCAAGTGCCGTCATTAAAGCAGCGAAGTGACTGATTTCACCCTCGCCATCATGTTCTTTATGAAAAATTAATTTCAAAGCATGAGGTAATGCCCAAAACTGCATTCCTTTAAGCAAAATCGTCAGATAAATACCTGTTCCGACCAACAAAATCAACATAGGAGGTCCCCACACAATAGCGGAGAGTGTAGCAACTATACTTTCTAAAAATTCCATTTTATGATTGTCCTATTCTTTTTCTTCAATATGTCCGCCCTTTGGCAGAATCAGGTTAAGGATAATGCCTACAATTGCACCAAGACCAATACCACTAAACGCCACACCACCAAAATCAAAAGTCATTCCACCAATGGCAAGGACTAAAATCATGGAGACGATAATCATATTGCGTGGATTGTTCATGTCTACTTTGCCTCGAACAATCGTTCCAAGTCCAATAGAAGCGATAATTCCGAATAAAAGTAACAAAATACCACCCATAACAGGTACAGGAATCGTATTGAGAAGCCCACCAAGTTTACCCACAAAGGCTAACAAAATCGCAAAAAGTGCTGCCCATGTCATGATAGCTGGGTTAAACGCTTTGGTAATCGTTACTGCTCCGGTGACTTCTGAATAAGTTGTATTAGGAGGCCCACCAAGCATAGAAGCAGCGGTAGTTGCAATAGCATCACCTAGAAGTGTTGTTTTAAGACCGGGCTTATCAAGATAATCCGTTTTGGTCACATTACTAATCGTTAAAATACCGCCCACATGTTCCACCGCAGGAGCAATAGCAATTGGCAAGATATAGATAATGGCTTCAAGATTAAATTCAGGTGTCACAAAATTGGGTATGGCGAACCATGGCGCATTGACCACTGCATCAAAACTAATAGTGCCCATAAAAAGTGCAATGATATACCCCGCACCAATGCCACACATAATCGGAAGCAGTTTTAAAACACCCTTCCCTAATAAAGCTACCAACATAGTGACTATCAATGCAGACATCGACATGGTCATCGCTTGCGCAAAAGGTACCAAAACAATAGCGCCATCGCCTGTTTTTCCCATCGCCATATGCACCGCCACTGGGGAAAGAATCAAACCAATTGTCATAATAACAGGTCCAACAACGACAGCGGGGAAAAGCTTATGCAAAAAGTCTGAGCCTTTGATGCGCACCGCAACACTGAGGAAAAAGTAAAAAAGTCCCGCACTTGCGAGTCCACACATCGTTCCTGCAAGTCCCCAAGTTTTCGTTCCATAGATAATAGGCGCAATAAACGAAAACGATGACGCTAGAAAAATAGGCGGTACACGCTCTTTGGTAGTAAGTTGAAATAACAGCGTTCCAAGACCTGCTGTAAACAGCGCCACATTGGGGTCAAGCCCTGTGAGAATGGGTACTAAAACCAACGCACCAAAGGCAACAAACAAAAACTGCAACCCGATGATGCTGTCTTTGATTCTAAAATTGTAGTCTGTACTATGTAACATCGACACCTCTTTATGGTAGATTTTTTACAAGATAAGTCCAAATAGTCGCTCTCTCAACACGGTTGTCCACGGTGGGTACCCCAAAATCAAAGATTTTGACCCATCGGGACAAAGTGTTTCGTTCGGACTATTTGGACTTATCTTTGACAGAAAGCTCTAACTTCTTTATCTATCTCAAATACTTCATTTAAACTTTGTGGAATGGCATTTTCAAAATGACGATATGCTTTTTTAGTAAGCTCGGCAAGTTCTAAGATATTGATTTCTCGCCTAAAAAACTTTGCTTGCGCTTCTTCATTTGCCGCGTTAATAACCACGCCTCGCTTGGGATTTGCCAGCACATCATCTTTGATTTCCCAGATAGGATAGCGCTTTTCACAAATTTTTTGAAAGGTAAAAGAACCAATTTGAGCAAGGTCAATGGACGGTAAAATAGACTCTTGCACTTCGCCCAAAAGTGCAAAAGCGATGGGAAGTTTCATATCGGCATTAGCAAGATGTGCGGTGGTGCTTCCATCCACGAAGTCCACAAAAGCATGGATGATGGATTTTGGCTCAATGATGGCCTCAAGCTTATTACAGCCAAAAAGCCATTTGGCTTCTAAGAGCTCAAAGAGTTTATTGGTCATCGTGGCACTATCGATGGTTATCTTTGAGCCCATGCTCCAGTTGGGATGCTTAAGCGCATCTGTGGGGCTCATGGATGACAATAGTTCAAGCGGTGTATCGCGAAATGCGCCACCACTTGCGGTGATAGTCATGCCACTTACACTTCGACCATTCAGAAGATACCAAAGTCCAAAATGTTCACTATCGATAGGGGTGATTTTAGAAGTATCGAGCAAATGCCCTGCTACGACTAAAGACTCTTTGTTCGCAAGAGCTAGGCGTTTGTTCAATCTTAACGCTTCGATGCTTGGGGCAAGTCCTACAAAGCCGACCAAAGCATTGACGACTAATGCACTTTGGCAAAGATTTAGTATCTCAAGGATACCTTTTTGCCCCACAAAAACCTTTACATGTAAGACTGAGCTAACATCCGCTTCATCACTTACGCAGACATATTTGGGGTGAAACTGTTTGATTTGTTCATTTAAAAGAGCGATATTTTTACCTGCAACCAGCGCTTCAACTTCGATGCTAAACCTCGCAGCTATCGCTAAGGCATTAACGCCGATGGAACCAGTCGAGCCTAATAAGACCACTTATGCAAGACCTCGAAGTAAGATAACCATGACGACAACGCCAAAAAGATAACCATCAAGACGATCTAACATTCCGCCGTGTCCTGGGAAAAGATTGCCACTGTCTTTGATGCCAGCTTCTCTTTTGAGTAAACTCTCAAAAAGGTCACCAAACACAGAAGTAGCACTGACCGAAAAGGAGACTAAAAGCGCAAGAAAGAAAGAGACAAAAAATGTTCCAACAAAAGTTCCAGCCACGCTAGCGATGATGATACCGCCTAAAACACCCTCAAGTGTTTTGTTCGGAGAGGTAGGAGAAAAAGGTGTTTTACCGATACTTTTGCCTACAAAATAAGCGCCCATGTCGGTTGATGCGACCACGATAACAAGCCATATCAAGATTTTCATTCCAAAATCATGATACAGAGCATACATAAAAAGCATTGAAATCGTAGGGTATAAAAAAGGCGCTAATAATCTGTAATTGAGTTGTTTGTTATACGCCATAATGCTCAAAGATACAATGAGGATAAGATAGACTAGGTCGTCAGGATTAGGGTAGATATAAGCCACTAACCAAAGAAGCAAGGCATAAACATAATATTTGTTATCGCTAATACCAAAAAGCGCCATGGCTTCATGGAAAGCAAATAGATAGGCAACACCTAAAAGAGCCCAAGTCATCAAGTTATTATCTAATAGTGCTACACCAGCGACACAGACAATCATCGCTAAACCTGTGGTGACTCTTTGTTTATTGGATTCAAATATGGCTTTAAAATTCATGAAGTAGCTCTTTGTTTGATTTTTAAAATCATACCAAACTTAAGCTTTAATGTCTAAAAGTCCTACATGTAAAGGTTTTTCTTCGTCTTCTTCTTTTTCATGCTTTTCTTGTCGCATCTGCTCTTCCATAGCCCCACTCTCTTCATCATCCGTTTCTCTTTGATGCTCTTTTTCAGGGTCTATCTTATGCGCTTCTTCAGCAGGTCTCACATCTTCGACTTCATTTTCTTTCTCTTTGGTCATAGATGCAGCAATAACCCCTTGCATCTGAATACTATTTTGGTAGTCAGTTTGTTTGACCGCTTGTAGATGCATCACTTGATTAGCATAAATCACATTTCCAATAGGACCTACAGGCATAGATGACCTCCCTATTCCTTGAAAATTTTCAAGGTCTGATAGACTTCATAAGCAACATTTGCTCCATCATACGGCTTCACATTCTTCCGTGCTGTATAATCGACCAAATAGCCACCTTTTTGAGCCACGCTAAAATTAACACACAACTTTGCGGCAAACACCAACACCACTTCGGGAACATTTTGTTTTTCTGTACAAATGATAACATGAGTAGAGGGCATATCTTTAAGATGCAACCAAATATCACTCTTTTTTGCCTCTTTAAGTAACGCTATGTTACCTTTTTCATTTTTCCCCACCAAAATTTTATAACCTTCTAAAAAGAAAGTTTCACAATAAAGATTGTCCCGTTCTTTTTGTTTATTTTGGCGCTGTTTAGGAAGTAAAATTTGGATTTCTTCTTCATCACTGGCTGTATCCACCAGTCCCATCAAGCGTTCTAAAAAAAGCTGTTTTTCTTCGATATTTTCTTTTTGCATATGCGAAGAGAGTGCTTTTTGACGAAGCTTTTTAGATTTTTTAAAAAGCATATTCGCTGCCATTTGAGGGGTTTGTGCTTCTTTGGGCAAGGCTATTTCAACTTCCTTTCCCTCAAAGTCCACGACTTTAACACTAGATTGATACCCTTTGATGCGATACAAATTGGCAAGAACAAGCGTAGCATCATGATTGCACGCTTCGCTTTGCAGATAAAGCTCGGCTTCATTATCTAAAGAGCGCATCATCTCTACCAGTTTTGCTATCTTCTTTTCTAATTGCGCTTTTTTTTGGATTTTGAGGTCATTGAGTCTTACATGTAAGCGTTTTTGATACGCCTCTTTCAAATAATCTTCAAGACTTCCCTCCAAAACAAAAGGCTTTTCTTTAAGCTCCCGTGGAGGCAATTTATCTAAAACTTCACCCACTTTAACACTGCGAAAAGAGACACTAGAGTCGATATGACGCATCGCCTCAAGCACGACTTCTTCTTCATCCACAATGATAGCATTGGTATTTCGACCCGTAAATTCAAGTTGTAACACTGTCCGCATCGCCTTGTAGCTCGAGCTCGCCAAAACGCAAAGGCGCAAAATACGATTGCCCTCTTCAACTTCTATAGCCTCAATCTTGCTATTCGAAAATCGTTTGTTCAAAATAATATCAAACGGTGCATTGTAAAGTTTAGCGCGTTTAAAATCCTCTTTGATAAACATATACGAATCATTCCGACTCAAATCAACAAACAGTGGCAAACCACTATCAAAAAAGATTTTAAGCACACTATCGTCCACGCGTTGGATGGAGGAAATTTTGCGGTATTGTTGTAAAAATTCGGTTACTTTAACCAATTCACTTCGTTTCATTATCTTCTTTCTTGAACAATTTTTATCAACCTAAATATCTCTTCCACACTTTGCCTCATCAGCTTTTGCGTGTTCTCTTTTTGCATCGCATCACTCAAACTTATCGGATAATTCATAATGGAAAATATCGCATCAACACCGTGTTGATGAGCCTCTTTAGCATCATCTTCAACATGCCCAGCAAGGGCGAGCAGTGGAACTTTGTGTTTTTGAGTGAGCTTTGAGATGCCACTGATGACTTTTCCCATTAAAGACTGTGCGTCGATTTTTCCCTCGCCTGTGATGACAAAGTTAGCATCTTTGATTTTCTCTTCAAAATGAATGGTATCTAAAACTATCTCTATTCCTGAGCGAAGTTGTGCATCCAAAAAAGCTAAAAATCCTCCACCAAGTGCTCCAGCAGCTCCCGTTCCTTGAATATGCGCGATGTCTTTGCCTAAACATTTTTCTATCACAGTGGCAAAATGCTTGATATTGGCATCCAACACAAGTACCATTTCTTCAGTTGCACCTTTTTGCCTACCATAAATTTGTGATGCACCACGAGTGCCATACATTGGATTATCCACATCACACGCAATGAGAAAATGACACTTTTTTAGCTCTTCCATAGCGTTGGAAGTATCGATAGAGTAAATATTGCCCAGTTCTCCGCCACCCAAACCAACTTCAACGCCCGATTTATCTAAAAATCGATACCCCAAAGCTTGAAGCATCCCTACACCCGCATCATTGGTTGCACTGCCTCCGATACCCACGATAAACTCAGTGCATCCTTTAAAAATCGCATCTTTGATTAACTCACCCACACCAAAAGTCGTGGTCACAAGCGGATTGCGTTTTTCGAGGGGAACAAGCGGTAAACCTGAAGCGCGAGCCATCTCAATGACCGCCGTTTTGCCATCCCCCAAGATGCCATACTGCGCCTCAATCTCACGCATTAAAGGGTCATGGACTTTACATGTAAGGATATTTCCATTGGTATTGTTCACCATCGCTTGAAGCGTTCCCTCTCCACCATCAGCCACCTCACATGCGTCAATGACGGCATCAGGATAAACCACTTTTATGCCCGCTTCGATACATACGGAAAGTTCCTGTGAACTCATACAACCCTTAAATGAGTCTATGGCGATAACGACTTTCATCTGTTTTTCCTTACATGCAAAAGATTTAAACATCTTTGCAAAACCTTCCTTTGTCTTTATAACCAGCTTTTTGTTGTTTTTTGATAGATATTTCAATTGATTTTAAATTACTAGTCACTGTCTGCACAGAAGGATGTAGATAACTCAAGTTCTGTAAGATGGCAAGGCCTTGAATCATAAATTCTTTTGCCTTTTGACACTCTTTAAGTTGTAAATAAATCAAGGCCATATTGTTATAGCTTACCATAAGGTCAGGATGTGTGTCTCCTAAAAAAAATTTGCGTAATTCTATTGCTTTTTGCTGATATTTTAATGCTTCAGACAACCTTCCCATTCCTCTATAAATTTCTGCCAAATTGTTGTAACATGAAGCAACATTTGGATGTTCTCCTTCAAAAATTCCTTCATATATAGCTATGGCTTTTTGTTCATAGTGCAATGCCACATCAAGTTTTTTCATATCTTGATATATTAAAGCAATATTGTTGTAACTTGAAGCAGTATCAGAATGTTTTTCTCCTAAAATTTTTTCGCGTATTGCAATCGCATTTTGTTGATATTCAAGTGCTTTACTTGATTTCTTCATATCTTGATAAACCATCGAAATATGATTATAACATGCCGCAACATCTTGATGTATCTTTCCCAAAATTTCTTCGCGTAATATCATAGCCTTTTGCTGATAGAACAATGCCTCAGACAACCTACCTATTTCAAAATAAATTACTCCTAATAAAACATAGCTATTCGCAGCATCCGCTGACGAATCTCCAAAAAGTGTTTCTCTAATATTTAAAGCTTTTTCCTGATACTTTAGCGCAATGATATATTTTCCTAAGCTATAGTATAAATATGTTATAGAGTCTTGTAATCCACAAATATAACGGTCTTTTTTGTCATGATATGACTCTAAAAAAAGCTCAATAATTGGAATATAAGCGCTAAGTTTAGCGGCTATCAGCGTTGAGTCCTCAGGGTCGATAAATGTTGCTATATTTTCAAAAATAAATATCACCTCTTCGTAAACGATGGGGTGTTCTATTTGTAAAAAAGTTTTGATAATTTGATGGAGTTTATAGCTCTCCTCTTTTTTAATAAGCCAGCCTCTATCGACCAACTTTTGAAGCTTAACACGCAGTTTATCCAGTGCAAGACTTTTTTCAAAAATGCTAAATTCTATCTCTATTGAAGGGAAGATGGAAAGATATTGAAGCAGGGATTTAAGCTCATCATCGCTTTCTTTGGCAAACTG
>JAQWCT010000245.1 GCA_028705785.1 Sulfurospirillaceae bacterium
AATCTTGAAGTTTCAAAAGTGAAGCCCTACAATGCAGAACTTGAAAAGATACTTGATTTAAAAATGCACACTATAAAAGACTTGATAAAGGTACGCTATGAATGATAAACAAAACAGATTTTTAACTTTACGGGCTGAGGGGTTAAGTTATGACGCAATCGCCAAAGAGCTTAAAATATCAAAACCGACCTTGATGCAATGGAGTAAGTTATTTGAAGCAGAAATCAAAGACTTGCAGTTTGAAAGCTTTTTACAGATAAAAGAGGCTTACAGTTGGAGCGTAAAAACAAAGTATGAAACCACACTTAAGCAGCTAAACAAGATTGACGATGCAATCCTAAAAGCTGATTTAACCTCTTCAAATATTAAAGACCTCTTCACGATTAAAAATAGCCTACTCTTTCAACTTGAAGCGATAGAGAAAAAAATCTCAGTTGATGCCAAAATAAAACAGTCCGATGATTTTGGGAATGTAGAACGATTAAGGCTCAAACTCAGTGAGGCTGAATAGCTTACAGACGCTTGGAGCGTTAAAACAGATTAAGGGCGTACCTCAGCTTAAGCCATTGATTAGAACGATTGTAATCATTGATAAAAGCAATCTCTCACAAATAGCACTTATTAATCACTCTTCATCTCTTTGTTTATATGCAATGAGGATTCTACGCTACGAAATAAGCGTAAAGAATAGAGCCGAAATTTTGGCTATGACATTAAAAGAAATTAAGAAGCTCAGCCCGATGTTATCAAAAAATAACTATGAAGAGACAATCTCGCACAAAGAAGCCAAAGAGACTTTTAAACAGATTGGACTTAAGCCACGACATATCAAAACATAAACTTTATTTTGTTGTCACTACATCTTTAAAAAATTCATTCATATCAATATCAAGTGCGAGTGCTATTTTGTAAAGGTGTGCTAAATTAAAGTGTTTATTTTCAGATAGTAACTCAGCTTTACCCAAAAAAGTAGATGAAGTGTAACCGATAGATGTTGCCAATTCTAACTGAGAGATGTTTCTTTCTTTTCTAATTCTCACTACATTGTTGCTAATAGTTTTGTAAAAATTAAGAAGTTTTACCTCATCCACATCAATGTATTTCATTAACACCCTATTGGTTTATATTGGCTTCAATTATATTGATGTAAGATACTGATAACAACACCCTATGAGGTGGTATTACAGAGGGGTGCCTAATTATGAAAAAAACTTTATTGAAGAATATTCTTTTTATGGGATTAATTGCTTTTATGCCATTAGCCTTAGTTGCAACTGAGTACAATGAAAAGACTCTAATTGAAAAATCAAAAAAACATGTGTTAAATCAATTAAAAGACCCAGATAGTGCAAAATTTAGAAATATTTATGTAATTGATAAATCCTTAGTATGTGGCGAAGTGAATGCAAAAAATAGTTATGGTGGATATAATGGCTTTACATTCTACTATACTTTAGTTAGGGCTGATAACGGTCAACTTGAAACAGTCCTAAGAAATCCAGATGGAAAATATAATATTGGTGGCGTTCTTTGTAAGCAAATTACTCTTGAAGAACTAATAGAAAAAGGTAGAAAAAAATAAATAACTTGTAAGGAATTCCATGTTTTTTCTACATGGATAAAATATAAGGTTTATATTATCTTTAATTGAATTGATATAAGATATTTGACGATAAGAACTTCTAAATCCCACACCAGCAAAAGGTTTTTTTATGCTCATATACATCATTGTTGCACTTGCATTACTCCTATCTCTCTTTGTTTATTTGTTTATTAAAAAGAAAAAAGAAGCTAAACAATACTTTTTGCAGATACTAGAAAAAGAAGATTTACTTATAAAATATTCTTCAATCATTAGCATTGAGGATGAAATTCAGAAACTTGTGAAAGATAAAAGTGATGAAATATTTAAAATTGACACTTTGCGAAATGACTACAAAAATAAATTAGAAATATTTAACCAATTAACAAAAGCTCTTCAGGAGGTTGAAGAAGAGTATGAATTAACAACTTACGGTTTTTATAAACCGACTTATATTTTTGAAACTTCCGAGGAATACAAACGAAAATTAGAGGAAGTACAAAAAAAGCAAAAAAATATGCTTTTACAAAAAAATGCCGTTATTTGTAACGAAAAGTGGACGATACAAGGCAGTGTTTCAGAAGGAACAAAATTTACCAATAAGGCAATAAAACTTACGCTTAGAGCTTTTAATGGCGAATGCGATTCTATTATCACTAAAGTTAAATGGAATAACTATAACACTATGAAAGAGCGAATCATAAAATCTTATGATTTAATTAACAAACTAAACGAGGCAAGCAAAATAATAATTGAAAATGAATATCTTGATTTAAAACTTGAAGAATTAAAACTTACATACGAATGCCAAGAAAAAATCTATCAAGAAAAAGAAGAACAACGTGCCATCCGTGAACAAATGAGAGAAGAAGAAAAAGCACTAAAAGAGATTGAAAAAGCACAGCAAGATGCTGAAAAAGAAGAAGCACAGTACCAAAAGGCTCTAAAAAAAGTTAAAGAGCAGTTGTTGAGTGCAAAAGCTGAAGAGATTGGAGAACTCGAATTAAAAATTGAAAATCTTGAAAAAAGTCTTAGCGAGGCAATCTCCAAAAAAGAACGAGCACTTTCTATGGCGCAACAAACTCGCTCAGGACATGTATATGTAATATCTAACATAGGCTCTTTTGGCGATGATATCTACAAAATCGGTATGACAAGGCGATTAGAACCCATGGATAGAATACGAGAGCTTGGCGATGCCTCTGTACCGTTTTTATTTGATGTCCATGCCATGATATACTCTAAAGATGCTCCAGCTCTCGAAAAAGCTCTTCACCGCGAATTTAACTATTCAAGAGTAAATATGGTTAATGGTAGAAAAGAATTTTTTAATATTTCCATGAGAGAGATAGAAGATAAGGTTAGAGCTCTTGGAGAAACAATTGAATTTACAAAAATAGCGGAAGCCAAAGAGTTTAGGGAATCTATTGCTCTTAAAAATGCGGATATGCCACCTAGTGCAATTGATATTTCAGAAGATAGACATTTTCCAGATGAACTGTAAAAATTAACCATTTTATTATTAGATATCATTTTAAAAACATTAATGTGCGAAAAGAGGCAAAATATGAACTCCACTATTCTCATACTGGTAGTAATTACACTCTTATATTTTGCCTATAAAATGTATCAAAAGAACAATACCAAACCACAAAAAAAAGCACAAAGCAACCTATCTTTTTCCTCTTTTGAAAAAAATACAACACT
>JAQWCT010000246.1 GCA_028705785.1 Sulfurospirillaceae bacterium
AATGGCGATTGTGCATTATCAGTTTGAAGCGATTCACCCTTTTTACGATGGCAACGGCAGAACGGGGCGCATCGTTAATATCCTTTTCCTGATGCTCAGTGGGCTTTTAGAGATACCCATTTTATATCTTAGCTCTTACATCATCAAAAACAAGTCAGAGTATTACCGTCTTTTAAGAGCCGTGAGTAGTGATGGCGCATGGCAAGAATGGGTGCTTTATATGCTTGAGGGCGTTGAACAAACAGCGCAAAAAAGCATCGTGCTTATCAATGCTATCAATGCAACGATGCAAGAGAGTAAAGAGGTCATTTTAAAAGCCTTACCAAAACTCTACTCCAAAGCGTTGTTGGAGTTGCTTTTCAAACATCCCTACACCAAAATCAACTTTTTAGTCGAAGAGCTTGGCATCACACGCAAAACGGCGGGGCTTTATCTCAAGGCATTTGAAGAGATAGGCATTTTAGTGAGTGAAAAAAAAGGCAGAGAAGTCTATTTTATCAATAAGCGTTTATTTGAACTGCTTAAAAACAGCCATAGTTAAGGACTAAATATATGAGTATCCAAAGTGAAGCCATCTTAGAAGAGAATCTCATCAGCCAACTGGTGGGACTAGGCTATGAAAAAGTCACCATAAACGATGACAAAGCCCTCGAAGCCAACCTTAAAGTTCAACTGGAAAAACGCAACCAAACGACATTTAGCGAGATGGAGTTCAAGCGCATTTTAAACCATCTTAGCAAAGGTTCTGTCTTTGAAAAAGCCAAAACACTGCGAGATAAATTTGACTTACTTAGAGACGATGGCACGGTCAAATATGTCGAATTTTTAGACTCGCAGCGATGGTGTCAAAACCTGTTTCAAGTCACGAACCAAGTCAGTGTTGAGGGTATGTATAAGACACGCTACGATGTCACTTTGCTTATCAACGGTTTTCCATTGGTGCAGATAGAACTTAAACGAAGAGGCTTAGAGCTTAAAGAGGCGTTTAACCAAACCAACCGCTACCAACGCCACTCATACGGTTTTAACAGTGCGCTGTTTCAGTACATTCAGATTTTTGTTATCAGCAATGGGGTCAATACCAAATACTACTCCAACAACAAAAAGCAGACCTTCAAGCAGACCTTTTTTTGGGCAGATGTGGAGAACAACAACATCAAGAATCTAGAAGAGTTCACCAAGAGCTTTTTAGAACGATGTCACATCTCAAAAATGATATGCAAGTACATCGTTTTAGCCGAAGTTCCTAAAATCTTGATGGTGCTAAGACCGTATCAGTTTTACGCCGTTGAAGCCATCATCACCCGTGTCAAAGAGACAGAGAAAAACGGCTACATCTGGCACACAACGGGCAGTGGCAAAACCCTCACTTCCTTTAAAACCGCTCAGATTTTAACGCAAATGCCCGAAGTGCATAAAGTCGTTTTTGTAGTCGATAGAAAAGACCTTGACATTCAAACCACTAAAGAGTTTAACTCGTTTTCCAATGGCTCGGTTGATGGCACAGACAATACAAACAAACTCGTCATGCAATTTTGCGATGAGACAAAGCTCATCGTCACGACCATCCAAAAACTCAACAGCGCCATCAGCAAGAAAAACCACCTTGAAAAGATGGAAAATCTCAAAGACAAACGCATCGTTTTTATCTTCGATGAGTGCCATCGTAGCCAGTTTGGACAGACGCATAAAAGCATCAACACATTCTTTACATGTAACCAAATGATAGGCTTTACGGGCACGCCTATTTTCGCCGAAAATGCCGTGAGTAATGAACTGGGAAAACGAACCACCAAAGAGCTTTTTGATGAACGACTACACAAATATGTCATCACCGATGCGATCAGCGATGAAAATGTTTTGAAGTTTTCCATAGAATATATTGGGCGCTACAAAGAGAAAAAAGAGAGTGCGACAAACATCGACATCGAAGTTGAGAGCATCGACACGAAAGAGTTGCTCGAAAGCGATGAGCGCATTGGGAAAATCGCTGATTATATCATCGCGCACCATGACCGAAAAACCCACGCTAAAGAGTTTACCGCGATGATGTGTGTGAGCAGTGTGGATATGCTCATCAAATACTACGAAACCTTTAAAGCCAAAAAACACACCCTCAAAATCGCCACCATTTTTTCTTACAGTGCCAACGAAGACGACAAAGATGCTAACGGCATTTATACGCTTGATGAAAGCGAGGGCGCACATGTCGATGAAGAACATATTAACAAACACAGCCGTGAAAAACTGGATGAATTCATCGAAGATTATAACGCAATGTTTGGCACCAAATACAGCACCAAAGACAGCCAAAACTTTTACAACTACTACAATGAACTCTCCAAAAGAGTGAAAAACAAAGAGATAGACTTGCTTCTTGTCGTCAATATGTTTTTAACAGGCTTCGATAGCCCAAGCCTCAACACGATGTATGTCGATAAAAACCTTCGATACCACGGACTCATTCAAGCTTTTTCACGCACCAATCGAACGCTCGGTGAAGAAAAGTCACAAGGAAACATCGTCTGTTTTAGAAACCTCAAAAAAAATACCGACGAAGCCATCGCTCTTTTTTCCAACATCGATGCTAAAGAGATTATCTTGATGAAGCCTTATGAAGAGTATGTGGCGAAGTTTAACGAGGCATTTGCCCAGCTTCAAAAAATAGCCCCCAGTGTTGCCAGTGTCGATACCCTTGTGGATGAAGAAGAAAAACTCGCTTTTGTCAAAGCGTTTCGAGAGTTGATGCGACTTAAAAATATACTGGTTGGGTTTAGCGACTTTAAATGGTCGGATGTCTCGATGCGTGCACAAGCCTTTGAGGACTATAAGTCCAAATACCTTGATATGTACGATGCCACTCGCACGAAAAAAGAGAAAGTCTCCATCCTCGAAGATGTAGATTTTGAATTAGAGCTTATCATGACCGATGAGGTTAATGTTGCTTACATCTTAAAGTTACTGGGCAAGTACAAAAATGCGACCCAAGAGGAACAACAAAAACAAAAAGAAGCCCTTATTAAGACCATCAGTGGCACGGTTCAACTCAGAAGCAAGCGAGAACTCATCGAAAAATTCATCAATGATCATTTAATGCAACTAGACGATAACGATGAAATCGTCAATGCGTTTGAAGCATTTTGGGATGAGGAGAAGCTTAAAGCCTTTGATATGTTATGTGAAGAGGAAAATCTTCTCAGCGATGAGCTTAAAAAAGTCATCGAAACCTACATCTACGATGAGCGCATTCCGCTGAAAGACGATGTGGCACACACGCTCAAA
>JAQWCT010000041.1 GCA_028705785.1 Sulfurospirillaceae bacterium
CGTCAATCCAAAAGAAGTTGCTGATGCTTATGGACTGGAGAATTTTAGATATTTTCTCCTTCGTGAAGTACCGTTTGGTCAAGATGGCGACTTTAGCCAAAAAGCCTTGATGGATCGTATCAATTCTGATTTGGGAAATGAACTAGGTAACCTTTTAAACCGAATAATTGGCATGAGTGGCAAATATAGCAATGGTATCGTTGACTCCAAAGATGTTTTAAAGTTTTACCCAAATGAGCTTAAAAGTGTTGAAGATATTTTAAGTACAGTAGAAAACAACCTTTTAGAACTTCAAACCAATCGTTATCTTGAAGAACTCTGGAAAGCCCTTACAGTGGCAAATCAATCTATCACCCTACACGAACCATGGGTGAAGATGAAAGAGGGAAAAGAGGATGAAGCTTTCGCCCTTGTTGCGTTGGTATCTAATATCTTAGCACGCGTCAGTGTCCTTTTACACCCAATCATGCCAAAAACCACAACGACTATCGCTCATGCGATGGGCTTCGCGATTGATACGGCTCATTATGAAAAACTTATTTCTCAAAAAGCAATGTTAGAAACTTTTACCATTGAAAAAGTCCCTCCACTTTTCCCACGCATCGAAGAAGAGTTAATGGCGCAACCCGAAGCTCCTGCCCCAATCCCTGTTGTTGTGAAAAGTAAAAAAGAGAGCAAAAAAGAAGAATCCATCATCACTATCGACCAATTTTTTGAAACAGCTCTCAAAGTAGGTACCGTCCTTGAAGCAGAAATTCTTGAAGGAAGTGATAGGCTTTTAAAACTGCAAGTCGATATTGGGGAAGCAACGCCTAGACAAATTGTAGCGGGCATTAGAGAGTATTATACGCCAGCAGAGCTCATCGGGACACAAGTGTGTGTCGTAGCCAATCTCAAACCTGCGACCATCAAAGGGCTATTAAGTCAAGGCATGTTACTGGCCGCAAAAGATAAAGAGGGCTTGTGCCTTGTGCGTCCTGAAAAAACACGCAAAAGTGGCGCTTCTATTGGATGAAAATTGATAATTTAGTGAGAATCGTGGATGGTGTTTTACAAACAACACCCTCGATCGATGCTTTTGAAGAGATGTTATTTGATAGTGCTAAAGTCTCTCGTGGTGACCTTTTTATCGATACAGATGGCTCACTTGAAGCCATTGAAGAAGCTATCGCAAAAGGGGCATATGCCATCCTCACATCTTTGGATTTTCAAGGCAATGATGATGAAATAGCATGGATTACAGCGGATGACATCTCTCTTTGCATCATCAAAATTTTGCGTTTTCTCACGACACAAAAATCCCTCTCTATCGTTTTAGCAACTCCCTTACAAGCGGGCTTTTTAAACGCTATCCAAAGTGAAAAAAGTATCAAAGTACTAGATACTTCACTGAGTAATATCGCCAAAGAGCTTTTTAAAGCAAGGGGAAATGAAGCCTTTTGTCTTATGGATGAAACCATCATTGCTTCCATTTATCCTACATTTGAGCGCATCGAAAAAGCTTTACATGTAAAGATAAAACCTAAAGGACTTTTCATCTCATCTTTTTTTGATGAAGAGCGATACTTCCACGAACTTCGACTTCCTGCCCTTTTTGTTAATGACTTAGTAGGTGTGTTGCGTTTTTGCGAAGCCAAGAATATTGTTTATTCTTTAGAATCACCTCTTTACTTAGAACACTTCTATCCCCAATTTATCACCAACAATATCCGTAAAAAAGAGTTCGGAATGGGTGAGAAAGTCTTGATTTTTGAAGATGATGAAACACTTTTAAAGGATGAATTAGCCTATCTAGAAGACCAAATCAGAAGTGAGCAACTTTTACTCTGCCTACCTCAAAGTAAGTCTATTGAAACTTCTTTTAAAGGAGAAATCTTTTATTTTAATGAAGTTGATGAATGTGAAGCTTTGAAAGATAAAAACTTTAAATTTGCATTGATTTTTGCTAAAAAAGAGTCTTTTGAAGCTTTTTTAACCAGAGATTTTTCGACCCAACCTACCCTTTTTTAAAGGAAAACACATGCTACTAATTGACAATGAGTCCAATATATCCTTACATGTAAGCCTATTGGAGCAAATTTGCAATGCGCATACGCACAAAGAAGTCGAGTTGCTTATCGTTGATGCACAAAGTATTCAAGAACTCAACCGTGAACACCGAGGCAAAGATACACCCACCGATGTTTTAAGTTTTCCCATTGATGACTTTCCTCATTCTCCCCTTGGCTCTATTGTCATCAACCATGAGTTGGCGCATGAAAAAGCCAAAGAGTTAGGGCATGAAATAGAAGAAGAAATCGCTTTATTGTTCATTCACGGATTATTGCATCTCTTAGGATTTGACCATGAGGTTGATAGTGGGGAGATGAGAGACAAAGAAGAAGCCTTGATAAACCAGTATAAATTACCACAAAGCCTTATCGTTCGAACTATTTAATATAACCCATTTCGAAAAGTTTATCAAAAACTTTAGAAACGATAGGCCCACCCTCACTACCACCATGCCCGCCGTGTTCAACTAAAACACTGACTGCGTATTGGGGATTTTCGTAAGGGCCATAAGCTGCTAGCCATGCATGAGAACGCTCGTAATACGCCATATCTTCTTCTCTGGCTCTTTTTTTATCGGTTTGTGAGAGTCCTACCACTTGTGCCGTTCCTGTTTTTCCAGCTAGTTTAATAGGAGATTGCATTTTGATGTGCGAAAATCCTGTTCCACCAGGCTGATTAAGCACTTGATACATTCCCTCTCTTGTTACCTTTAAAAAGCGTTTTTGTTCAGGCGTTACGATATCGGTTTCGATAGGATACTCCATAGGAACATCATTGATTTTTTGAATAAAATGGGGAGTTACACCATTGCCTGTTGCCAAAAAAGCCATATATTTTGATATTTGAATAGGTGTTACCAAAAAATAACCCTGCCCAATAGAGCTAATAAGCGTTTCACCTTGTGACCAACCTTTTCGATATCGCTCTTTTTTCCACTCACGACTCGGGACTATCCCTATAAACTCTCTGGGTAAATCAATGCCCGTTTTTTGACCCAACCCAATTTTCAGTAAAAAAGGTGCGATGTTATCAATGCCTACCTTCAAGCTTGTTTTGTAAAAATAGTCATCACAACTCTCTTTAATGGCACGAGCATAGTCAATCATACCGTGACCTTCTTTTTTCCAGTCACGAAACAATCTTCCGCCAAGCTCCATTGTTCCTGTACTTTCTATCAGTGTTGAGGGAGAGATAATACCTGTGTTAAGAATAGCAAGCCCTACGCCCATTTTGATGATAGAACCAGGAGGATAGAGACCATTGACTAGCTTATTGGTAAAAGGATGGTTAAGGTCGCTTGCAAGTTTACTCCACTCTTCTTGACTAATGCCTGTAACAAATTTATTGAGGTCATACTCTGGAAAACTTGCTGCGGCTAAAATTTCTCCTGTTTTTACATTCATAACGACAACCGCGCCACTATCGTCGCCAAAAATGGTTGAGATATAGCGTTGTAATTCTAAGTCTAAACTGAGTATCACATCGTTACTCGTCGGTAATTGTTTACTCAGTTGCTCCACTTCTTGGTTAAATGCGGTTACTTTTGTCTTTTTTTCACCTTTTGTTCCTTGAAGTACAGCATTGTAATATTTTTCAATACCCGTTTTGCCCGAAAAACCCACCAATTTTGCAAGACTATCTTCTGCAATATCTTGCGCATTTGACTTTCCAACATAACCAATAATATGAGAGGCAAGACTACCATGAGGATAATATCGTTTTGATGCTATTTGAATTTTGAGGTTTTCTCTTTGAGATATTTTTGCAAAACTGGCAACAAGTTTATCGTAAGAGATAAAACTGACCACTTCAACAAAATCATGGTTATAAGGAGAGTCCAACTTGAGATACTCTTTTGTCATTTCCTTAACCGTTATATCAGGTAATACTGAGGCTAAATACTCAATCTCTTGTTCCATAATATGTCTATTGTTTTTAAGGCTTAATTGGGGTTTGAGCCTAATCGAAAAACCCAACTTATTGACAGAGAGAGGATTGTGATTTCTATCTAAAATCAATCCCCTAAGAGGCGCTAGTTCCTCCACTTTAACCACATTTTGTTTGGCTATTTCTTCATAATAAGCATTAGATTTGATACTAATATAATACACTCTTACCAAAATAGCTATCCATACAGCAAAGAAAATACCCAGAACTATTCTAATTCTCACTTGGGTATCCTAAAAAGCATGAAAGCTAAAAATGCATCGATAGCGATGTAGTAGAAGTATTGATTTGAAAAGTATGGAAAAGGTTTATTAGCAAGATAGGCTAAAAAAACATTCAGCATATAATGTCCAATATAAGCAATAAACACATAGACAAATAAAATACAATTTTCGCATGTCGTCATATTTTTAATTTTATGGATAGCAAATTCATAAAATAATAAAAATAATATTACATAGGAAAAGAGATAAAAGCCTCTATTGCTATCGTAAAAGGTCAAATAGGCAAAAGCAAGTGAAATCGTAAGAAGTTTCGTTTCATCTTTAAAATAAAGTAAAATATAGCAAAACATTAAGCCCACGAAAGAGGGAATATAAGGATATAAAGAAGACATAATCTGCCCCAATAAAATGAGAGCAGCAAAGGAAAAGAGTTTCAAATATGTTTGATGAGCGCTATTTCGTCGCATATTGGAAAATGTTTGCATTTGATACAATCCGCCCATATTTTATGAGAAGGCAAAGACTCTTTAGGAATTTCACTAAAACCTACTGACACAAAAAAAGCTTTTTTATAAGTCAATGTAAAAACCTTTTTAACACCCAACTGGACACCTTCTTCTAAGAGTGTAGAAACGATACCCTTGCCAACACCTTTGCTCCTAAAATCTTCTTTAACAACAAGGCTTCGTATCTCAGCTAGGTCATCTGCATGAAAATGAAGTGCGCCAAAACCGACAATTTGCTCTTCATTCTTTGCTAAAATATAGGAGCGAATATTCGTAGCAATCTCATCAGAACTTCGAAATAAGATGATGCCTTTTTCAACTTCTGGTTTAACTAAATCTTGCATATGAACAATGTCACTGAGTTTTGCTTTGGTATAAACGATCATGCCTCTTCTCCAAAAAGTCTTATGAAAATGGCTTCCAAGGCTTTGTCAATGCCTCTTTTACTGCTATTTGAAACCATCAATGCACCTGGATAATTTTTTTTAATGACACTCATTTCACTCTGCCCTATTTTATCCGCTTTGGTGAAAATAATTAAAATCTGCTGGTCGGGTCTTACGATTTCGTGCAAATACTCATTGACCTCACTATCAAGTTCCAAAAAAGGATGCCTTGAATCAATAAGATGGACAAAAAGACGGATAGAGAGTCTTTTTTTGATGTACTCTGTCAAGTTTTTCTGCCAAGATGCTTTCATGCTTTTGGAAACTTTAGCATAGCCAAATCCAGGTAGGTCTACAAATTGACATCGAAAAAGAGCATCATCTTTAGCCAAAGCGACTTCAAAAAAATTGATGAGGCGTGTTTTACCTGGTGTTGAAGAGCTTTTGGCTAAGCCTTTTTTTTTAGTTAAAGCATTGATAATCGAGCTTTTACCGACATTACTTCTACCTATAAAAGCTACTTCGCTGAGCGTGTCAGGCGTTGTCTCTTCAAGATTTGACGCTGACTTGACAAAAAAGGCGTCTTTGAGGGTTATCACTTCTTTTGATCCTCAACCTTGAAAATAAATTTTACAGGAGCGCCACCTTTACCATCTACTTCATAATGCCCACTGAGTTGATTGACTCGTATATACTCACCATAAACCTTTTTATCAGTTTCTATGTCGTGTAAAAACGCTTTCTTTTCCAAGACATAAAGACTCTTTGATGGCTCATAAGTCATCTTCTCAGCCTCAGCGTAATACTTCTTCTCTTTCATTAACATATTGGCTTTTGCATCACCTGTGGCAATATAGCGAATGGGTTGCTTCTTCTCATCAAACTCAATAGTCACTTTTTTTGCCGTTAATTTATCATTCTCTTTAAGCACTTTAACATTGCCATCAAAAACACTCATTTTTTTGGTTTCATCAGCAAAAAATTTATCGGCAGTCACTTGCACTTCCGCTGCCCAAAGGACTGTAATCGCTGATAAACCCAGTATGACTTTTAAATATTTCATTTTTTTCCTACTTGTATCACTGAATGTATTGTTTGAGCGCTTATTGTGCCCTCTTTCATCTGATAAACAAATGAATTTCCCTCACTTCGACTTTTGGCTTGTGTAAAAACAAAAGGTTTATCGCTACTTAAAATCTTCTCTTTAAGATTGTATTGTATGGCGTCTCCCTCTAATCCTATACCATCATCTCGTTCATAGTGCGTATTTTGCATAAAATAAAGAATTCCCTCTTGTAGTATTGCCTCGTCAGATAAAAGTCTACCATTGAGACCTTTGTCAGTTTTATGCTCTGCATTCACACCATAGAGCTTATCAAGCTGTGGATATCGTTCCACCTTAGTAGAAGTCACGATACTGGCAATATTTCCCTCTTTGATTTGATAATTTTTAGCATTAAAAAGTTCAATATCGGGAACAAGGTTGCCATTAATACCCAATTCATTGATGGTATAAGGTTCTTTAATGATAAGAAAAAGCATCATACCAAAAAAAAGTGCGGTGCAATAAGCGAGTAATTTTACAGCCAAAGTTTCAAAAACTCCTCGCTTAGATTTTCCCGCTTAACCACTTCATCTATCATCTGCCTTACAGCACCTTTACCGCCACCTAGAGAGAGTAAAACATCGACTTCATCTCTGACTAAAGGCAAGGCATCATTGGGAGCAAAAGAGAGTCCAACGGAGCGCAAAAGCGATAGATCATTAAGGTCATCTCCGATAGCTGCAACATTTTCAAAAGTAAGATTTTCTTGTTTTAAAATGAGTTCAAGTGTCTCTTTTTTATTTTTAACATCTTGAAAAAGGTAAGCAATGCCTAACTCTTTAGCACGGCGTTCGACCACACGAGAAGACCTACCTGTGATGATAGCACTTTTGCGACCTAGTTTATGCCAAGAAACGATACCAAAACCATCTTTGACATTAAAGATTTTAAACTCTTCCGCATCGCTATTTCCATAGGCGATACCGCCGTCTGTTAGGCAGCCATCCACATCAAATACCAGTAATTCAATCACAATATACCTTTGGTGCTAGGTATTCCCATACGACTATTTTTGGCTAAACTTCGTCTAAGTGCTACTGCAAATGCTTTAAAGGCTGCTTCAAGCAAATGATGTTTGTTCTTTCCTCTACGAGCGATAATATGAGCCGTAATACTTGCATTCATCACCATGGCTCTAAAAAATTCTTCAGAGAGTTCTACATCAAATTCGCCCACTTTGCCTTCCATCTCAATCTCATAGACCAAATAAGGACGATTACTCAAATCAAGCGCGCATTCAACAGCCGCTTCATCCATCACGACAACGGCGTTGCCATATCGTTCAACATCCACGATAGGATAAATGGCTTCTTTGAGGGCTTGACCTAAAACGATACCCACATCTTCGACACTATGGTGAAAATCAATATGCGTATCACCTTTACATGTAAGGGTTAAATCAATCAAAGAATGTTTGCAAAAAGCTTCAAGCATATGGTCAAAAAAACCAATCCCTGTTGAGATATCCGCTTTTCCACTGCCTTGTATTTCCAACTTGACCACGATATTGGTCTCTTTAGTCACTCTTTGTTTTTCTAACATATTTTTCCTTCACAATAAATGAGCCTTTATAAAGCCCTTTAGCAATAAAATCTTCCGCTTCATCAATGGTTTTAAAGCCTTTTAAACTCACCCGATATATCGGCTCTTTTTCAAAAATACCCTCTTTAATGACCGAAGTATAGCGATTATTTACATTGGCATTGCTTTGCGCAAATCTCTGTGCTCCATCTTTATTTCTAAAGGCACCAATTTGAACTAAATAATCATCAACTTCAACACTCTCTTTTGCTGCACCTTTAGGTGCAACAATACCTGCAAATCCAATCACTTCAAGCCCCACTGGACCTGTTACTTGAGCCACAAGGTCTAACCTTGTAGCCGCGACATAAGAGAGATCAATAATGCGACTTCCCACAAAAGGGCCTCGGTCATTGACACGAACCACTAATGTTTTATTATTCTTAAGATTGGTTACTTTGAGCATCGTGTTCATCGGGAGTGTTTTATGGGCTGCAGTCATGTCATTCATATCGTAAACTTCACCATTAGAAGTTTTTTTACCATGAAAATCTTTTCCATACCAACTGGCAACACCACTAAAATAGTCCCCTACACTCACCATCGTTGGTTGATAGGTTTTTCCATCAATGGTATAAGGCCTCATAGTAGCTCGATGCATGTTCGGAGAATCTATTATTTTAGGAGAACCCTCCATATTTGACTTGGCATTCGATTTTGAAGAACCAATATATTCATTCCTTGAAGAACATCCACCTATTGAAAAAAGAATAAAAAAGGCAAAGGCTATGAGGCTAATTTTTTGGGATAACAATACTCTCTCCCACTTTCACAAACTTATCTTTTTTATTATTCGTTTTCATAAGCTGAGCAACGGGAATATTATACTTTTTAGAAATAATATCCATAGTATCGCCCATTTTAATCGTATACATTTGTGATTGAGAAGCAGGGATTACTGAAGGGGCTTTTGTTCCCACGGGAAGAACCAGTTCAGTTTGAGGTTTGAGCGCTGTAGAATTGAGGGCATTGAGTTCGATAATGGTTTTATCCGAAATACCGTAGGCTTTTGCAATGGATTGTAAAGAATCGCCTTTCTTGGTTTTGTAGACAGCGTATTTCTCGCTATTTTTTGTATTGTCAAAATTTTGTGTGAAAGCCACTTGTCTATCTTGTGGAATATAAAGATAGTTTGATTCACCAATAGGAGAGACAAATGCGCGTTTGATATGGGGGTTGTAAGATTTCAATTCATTAAAGGAAATTCCAATACTCATTGCCACATCTTTAATCAGCGTTCCACTCTTCACTTCAACTTTTGTAAATGTTGCATTGTTTGCGCGATTAAGAAGATATTCCGATTCGTTATCGAGCATAAAATCTGTACTATTAGAAATAAAGCTCATCATTAAAATTTTGCGGATATAGAGCCTACTCTCTTTGGGAAGATATTTTTTACTCTCATCCAAAAGTACATTGATATCATCTGTCCCCGCTTTTGCGATAGCTTTAGTAACCGTACCTTCGCCACAATTATAAGCAAGAGCTGCAACATACCATTTACCAAACATATCATGCAAGTGATTAAGATATTTAACAGCGGCTTCAGTAGATTTGATGGGATCGCGTCTTTCATCAACATAAGTATTGTTAGCCAAACGATAAAGCTTTGCCGTCTGCGGTATAAACTGCCATAAACCTGCTGCTTGTGCAGAAGAGGAAGAAAAAGGATTGAAACTAGATTCTGTCATCGCAAGATACAAGAATTCTGGAGGAACGCCTCCGTCTTTCATCATTTGTTGTAACACTGGTATAAACTTATCACCATTTTCTAAGACTTGTAAAAAGTGTTTGGTTTTATAAGTTTCCACATCTTCTTTCATGGAAATAAAAATAGAGTCTTTTAAAAAGTTGTTGGGGATGTCAAAGTTTTTAAGAACTGAGAGTTGTTTTTCGTAGTTGTTTTCTGTATTAAGAAAAGCATGGAGGCTCTGAAACACAAATAAAAGGGCAATTAATATCTTCGCCATGTATCTCCTTTGCTATTGATTTGTATTATATTCTAACCAAATTAGCCTTTTTGAAAACTTTAAAGAGGGAAAAAGCATTATTTGTTGTCAATTCGTGAATTTCGGTTACACTTAATTTTAAAATTTCTGCCATTTTTTCTACCACTAAATTGGTATACGCGTGAGATAGGGACCATCGGTTTCGATGAGTAATTTATCGCGGGGAATGAGGGGTAAAACTTCGACCAAAGCTTTAGCATTTTTAAAAGTTAATACGCCACCAATACCAAAATAAAATCCTTTATAAGCCAAATCTAAAAGATGTTTTGAGGCGTTATAACAATGTAAAACTCCGCCTACTTCACTCGCATTTTCTTCTAAAAGTACTTTTTTACTATCATCATTAGCATCCCGTATATGCACGATAAGTGGCTTTTTAAAAGCTTTTGCAAGCCTTACATGTAAGCGAAAAATAGCAATTTGTCGCTTCTTTTCTTCTTCTTTTTCACGAGGCTCATCAGGTAGTCTAAAATAGTCTAAACCACATTCACCAACAGCAATACATTTTTCATCTTCTAAAAATTTTCTCAATATTTTTTCGTCATAATCTTCAATATGATAAGGATGAACACCTGCTGCAAAATAGATATTTTCATACGAGTGGGCTATCTCTTGTGCACGGGAAAGATCCTTGATGTCAGCGCCAGGGATGATAATTCCTCTGATATTTTGGGCAAAAGAGCGCTTGATAACTTCGTCCAAATCCTCACGATATCGCTCATCATCTAAGTGGCAATGGGTATCAATGATCATTAGCCAACTTCCACTCTATTTTTACCATTTTTCTTCGCAGTATATAAGGCCTTATCCGCTTGTTTTAAAATTTCATTCAAGGTTTCTGTATCGCTAAAAGCAACACCCATAGATACAGTAATATTAAAAGCTTTTGTATCTTTATGCCTTATGGTCATGGAAGAAATCGTGCCTTTTAATTTGAGAAAATATTCCAAAGCTTTTTTTTGTTCAATATTTTTAAGGACAACACAAAACTCTTCTCCACCAAACCGTGCGACGATATCATTACCTTTAAGATTATTTTTAAGTATTTTTGCTAATTCAACGAGAACAAAATCACCTATACCATGCCCAAAAGAGTCATTGATATTTTTAAAATTATCAATATCAATCATCGCGACAGCAAAAGCTTCACTATTGCTTTGAGCCACTTTGATATACTCTTCCATTGCTTCAAAGAATGAACGCCTGTTGGAAAGACCTGTTAAAAAATCATTATGTGCCATGTCTTTGATTTTAGCGATATATTCGAGTGAGTCAAGTGAATTGTTGATGCGACAGGCAATTTCTTCTTTCGTAAAAGGCTTATGAATAAAATCGTTAGCGCCGATTTTCAAAAACTTTGCGGAGATATGTTCATCATTAGAAGATGTCATAGCGATAATAGAGAGTTCATTTTTAGTTTGTGATTTGCGTATCTCTCTTGTTAGCTCAACACCATCAATCACAGGCATATAAAAATCGGTTAGCACAAGCTTGATATCAGGATTGTCTTGTAAAAAAACGAGTGCTTCTTCGCCATGTGCAGCAACCATCACTTTAAACATCTGTTGTTTCAAAATACCTTTAATTTGGGCTCTTACTGTAATAGAATCATCTACAACCTACACTTTAATTTCTCTATTTTTATGCAAGCGCTCAATCAGGGTAAAGATATAGTTAACATCCTCCATGTTGCCTTTATAGACATAATCAATGACATCTTTTTTTAAAATTTTATCGCGCGTTTGGGTATCCATACTACCCGTTAAAATAATCGAAGGCACTTTTTTCTCTATCATAAAATCTACCACTTCACCATCAGGTGCATCAGGGAGATTGAGGTCAAGTAAGGCAATAAAATATTTGACTTCTTTTCCAATGAGTACTTTTGCTTCTGCTAGAGAATGAGCAACATCGACATCAAAATTTAAATGTGTCTCCATTTTTTTAGCAATGAGCTTTGAGAGTGCTTTATTATCTTCAACAATGAGAATTTTCTCTTTTGACATTTTTTATCCTAAAAGTGTTTACATGTAAGAGTATCTTGGATTTTAACATAAAAAAGTTGGGAGTTTTATAAAGAGGGCGGTGGAGGATCAAACCACCGCCTAAGAAGTATTTTACGCTAATGAAAAGTTATGGAATCATCCATGTAAAGATGTACGCTTGTGCCATTGTCATTAAGCCCATAATGGTGACAAGAATCAAGCTGTGTTTTACGGTAAATCTAAAGAGGTCTGACTCTTTTCCAACAATACCCGCAGATGCACATGCAATGGAGATGGATTGAGGAGAAATCATCTTACCACAAACACCACCGGTTGTATTGGCTGTAACCATCAAGGTCTCATTCAATCCAAGCTGTTGCGCTGTATTTTGTTGCAATCCGCAGAAAAGTGCGTTGGATGATGTATCTGAACCTGTCAAGAATACGCCTAACCAACCAAGGATTGGAGAGAAGAATGGGAACAAGAAGCCTGTGTTTGCAAGCACAAGTGCCATCGTTGTTGACATACCTGAATAGTTCATCACAAAGGCAAAGCCCAAAACCATACCGATAGATAAAATGGCCCATTTAAGCTCAAAGAGTGTTTCACCCATTGTTTTAATCGCTGTTGAAACATTGACGCGTAACACAAACATGGAGATAATCGCCGCAAAGAAGATCGCTGTTCCTGTAGCCGAAATCGGGTTGAAAGTATAAATGACTTTAAAGGTTGTTGGCTGTGCAACAATCGGAGCCATCTTGAAAATAGTACTACTAATACTTGAAAACTCAAAGTTAAAAATAGTTCCTGCCATAATAGCACCTTTAGCAAAATACGCTTTAAAGGCATTGGTAGTCCAAATAGTAACCATGACAGAGAGAATAATAAACGGTGACCATGCTTTAAGCACTTCTCCACCTGTGTGTGCTTTTTGTGTTTCTCGCTCAAGTTCAGCAGAAACATGACCTTTTAGAACATTTTTTGGTTTCCAAAATTTTAAGAAAACTGTTAAAGAGATGATAGAAAAGATTGCAGAGGTTACATCTGGTAACTCTGGTCCGATGAAGTTAGAAGTTGCGTATTGAGACACGGCAAAACTTCCACCAGCCACAATCGCTGCTGGCCATACTTCTTTCACACCTTTCCAACCATCCATCATTGCAACAATCCAAAGTGGAATAATGATAGAGAGGAATGGAAGTTGTCGTCCAGCCATTGCACCTACTAAGAAAGGATCGATACCTGTAACTTTGCCCGCTACTAAGATAGGAATACCCAAAGCACCAAAGGCAACAGGAGCGGTATTTGCAATCAAACAAAGTCCAGCTGCATAAATCGGTTGAAAACCAAGTCCAACAAGAATGGCTGCCGTAATCGCAACAGGTGCTCCAAAGCCCGCAGCACCTTCCAAAAACGCACCAAAGGCAAAACCAATCAAGATAACTTGAATTCTTTGGTCATCGGTAATCGTAAGGATAGAGTTACGAATAATTCCAAATTGCCCACTTTTAACCGTTAGCTTGTAAAGGAAAACCGACGCGACGATAATCCAAGCAATAGGCCAAAGACCGTATAAAAAGCCATACCCTGCTGAAGCAAATGCCATACTTGTAGGCATACCAAACGCTACTACAGCGACTACCACTGAAAGCGCTAATGTAATCGTTGCCGCAAAATGACCTTTCATTCTAAAGACAGCGAGTGCCAAAAAGAAAAAGATAATGGGAATAAGTGCAACGAGTGCAGATAATCCTAAACTTCCGCCGATAGGCGCATATACTTGTTGCCAAGTCTGCATACTAAACCTCCTAGTAAATTTTAACTCTAGGGGCAT
>JAQWCT010000042.1 GCA_028705785.1 Sulfurospirillaceae bacterium
ATTGCCATGCTTGTGTTGTTTGTCATCATGTTAGGCGTAATGTATGGTGCTGAAAAATTTGGAAATCCTCTTATCTCTGGCATCAGTGGAGAAAGCGCAATGGAAGGCAAAGAAGTACGCTTTGGCATTGCTTCTACGACACTTTTTGCAACGGCAACAACCGCGGCATCATGTGGAGCAGTCAATGGTATGCACGATAGCTTTACGCCTATTGGTGGGCTTGTCGCAATGCTTCAGATGATGCTAGGAGAGATTGTCATAGGTGGTGTGGGTGCAGGCTTTTACGGCATGATGGCGTATGTTATCCTTAGCGTCTTTATTGCAGGACTCATGATAGGTCGAACGCCTGAATATATGGGCAAAAAAATAGAAGCAAAAGAGATGACTTATACGGTTATCGCCGTACTCCTTCCTGGTTTTTGCATACTACTTTTTACGGGTTTATCACTCTTACTTCCTGATGCACTCGCTTCTGTTTCAAATCCAGGACCACATGGACTTAGTCAAGTATTATACGCTTTTAGTTCAGCCAGTGGTAACAATGGAAGTGCTTTTGCGGGATTAAGTGGAAACACACTTTACTACAACTACGCTTTGGCATTTTGTATGTTTGTCGGGCGTTTTGGCGTTATTATTCCTATGCTTGCCATCGCTGGAAGTTTGGCACGCAAAAGAATAACCCCACAGGGGAAAGGTACGCTCAATACACAAAATAGTCTTTTTATCGCCCTATTGGTGGGAACTATCCTTTTGACAGGTGCATTGACATTTTTCCCCTCCCTTGCACTCGGACCTGTTATTGAACATCTCTTGATGCTCGATGGTCAATCTTTTTAAGGAGATACGATGAAAAAAAATAAATATGACCAAACAATAGTTAATGACGCATTTAAAGGTTCCATTACTAAATTAAATCCTAAAGAACAGCTCAAAAACCCCATCATTTTTGTGGTTTATTTGGGTGTCATCGCAACAAGTATTATTTGGCTGGGTGAGTTTGTTAAGGGAGAAATAGCATTTTTTGGCTTTGAGTTTTGGGTATTTGTGTGGCTATTTTTTACCGTTATTTTTGCAAATTTTGCAGAAGCTTTAGCCGAGGGTAGAGGCAAAGCACAAGCAAACGCTTTGCGCTCAGGTAAAAAAAGCAGTAGTGCCAATAAACTTCTTGAAGATGGAACGATTGAGCAAATATCTTCTGAGGCGCTTAAAATTGGAGATATAGTCATTGTGAATGCGGGAGAGACTATCCCAAGTGATGGAGAAGTCATCAAGGGAATAGCCAGTATCGATGAAAGTGCCATCACAGGAGAATCTGCCCCTGTGATTCGTGAATCAGGAGGCGATAGAAACTCTGTGACAGGAGGTACTAAAGTTCTAACCGACCAAATCACCATTAGCATCACCAAGAACCCAGGAGAAACTTTTTTAGATAGGATGATAAGTCTTATCGAAGGAGCAAAAAGACAAAAAAGTCCTAACGAAATAGCGCTTAATATTCTTTTGATAGGGCTTACTCTAATCTTTATCATTGTCACCATAACCCTTAAACCTATGTCTTTACATGTAGGCGCAGATATTTCTATTATATCGCTCATTGCACTTTTGGTTTGTCTTATTCCTACGACCATTGGAGGACTTTTAAGTGCTATTGGTATCGCAGGTATGGACAGATTGCTCAAGAAAAATGTCCTTGCGATGAGCGGAAAAGCCATAGAAGCCGCTGGCGATGTCAATGTTTTACTCCTTGATAAAACAGGAACTATTACTTTTGGAAATAGAATGGCAAGTGATTTTATGGCAATTGATGAGCAAAACAGACAAGAACTCGCATTTGCTGCACTCATTACCTCTTTGTCGGATGATACCCCTGAGGGAAAAAGCACAGTAACCTTTGCTAAAAACAGTTATGGTGTACATGAGCCAGAGCATTTGGAAGAGGCAACATTTATTCCTTTTAGTGCTTATACGAGAATGAGTGGTCTTGATATTGAGGGGATAGAATATCGAAAAGGTGCCGTTGATGCGATAGAAAACTTTGTTGCAAGCAGAGGGGGCGTATTTCCCAAAAAAGCAAAAGATATGTGCAACCAAATAGGCAAAAAAGGTGGAACGCCTTTAGCCGTAGCAAAAGGGGCGGAGGTACTGGGCATCATTTATCTCAAAGATATTATCAAGCCAAATATCAGAGAAAAATTTGCAGAGTTTCGAGGCATGGGCATTAAAACGGTCATGGTAACAGGCGACAATCCTATCACCGCAGCAGCCATTGCCGCAGAAGCTGGCGTGGATGATTTTGTGGCAGAAGCAACGCCCGATACTAAAATAGAATTAATTAGAAACTATCAAAAAGAAGGCTTCACCGTTGCAATGAGTGGAGATGGTACTAACGATGCACCAGCGCTTGCACAAGCTGATGTAGGACTTGCGATGAACAGTGGAACACAAGCTGCCAAAGAGGCGGCAAATATGGTAGATATGGACAGCTCACCTACTAAACTTATTGAAGTCGTGGAAGTGGGTAAAGAGCTGTTGATGACAAGAGGGGCGCTAACGACCTTTAGTCTAGCCAATGATATTGCTAAATATTTTGCCATTATTCCTGCCCTTTTTGTGGTGGCTTTTCCGCAGATGAGCGTGCTGAATGTGATGAATTTAGCAACGCCACAGAGTGCAATTTTATCGGCAGTTATTTTTAATGCGTTGGTTATTATCGCTTTAGTACCATTAGCGATTAAAGGGGTAGGATACAAAGCGCTTGGTGCTGATGTGGTACTGCGACAAAACCTACTTATTTATGGATTAGGGGGAATTGTAGCTCCCTTTGTTGGCATTAAATTGCTTGATATGCTCATTGTAGCACTCCATCTTGTATAAGGAATAACGATGATGAAAACAGCAATCCAATCACTCAAACTTCTTTTGATTATGACCCTATTTTTAGGTGGATTTTATCCTTTGATGATTTATGGCATGGGCACTTTGGCTTTTCCCTTTCAAAGTAAAGGGCTTCTTTTGGAGCAAAATGGCAACATTATAGGTTCACAAAACATCGGACAAAACTTTTCTACTGAGGGCTATTTTATCGGAAGACCCTCAGGTGCAGGAGAGAATGGCAACGATGCAACGGCTTCAAGTGGAACCAATTTGGCACCAACAAACAAGCTTTTGTTAGATAAAATAGATGCTATAAAAGAGATGCTCAAAGCTAGATTTGGAGATGGAGATATTCCTAGCGATTTAGTGATGAGTTCAGGCAGTGGACTAGACCCACATATCTCAAAAAGTGCTGCTTTGTACCAAGTGCGAACCATTGCAAAGGAGAGGAAGGTCAATGAAGCAGAGGTTTTGGACATCGTGAATGCCAAAATTGAGGCAAAGTTATTGGGTGTTTTAGGCGAAGAGAGGGTGAATGTCCTCCTTTTAAATAGCGCATTAAATCAAAAATTTGGAGTCATTCCTTAACATGGAAGAAATAGTATCATCTCCCGAGCCAGACTTAGTTCTTCAAAAGATTAAGCAAGAAAATGAAAAAGGTGAATTGACACTTTTTTTTGGAGCCGTTGCTGGGGTTGGAAAAACCTACACGATGCTTAAAAATGCCAAAGAGCTACTCAAAAGTGGCGTCAATGTTGCCATTGGATATGTTGAAATGCACGGGAGGGTTGAAACGGAACGGCTCATACATGGGCTTCCCTCCATCCCTCCTAAAGAAATTCTTTACCGAGGTGGTACTTTTTATGAGTTAGATTTGGATGCTATCTTGAGGGAAAAACCAAGTGTCGTACTGATAGATGAACTAGCCCACTCCAATGCACCTTCTTCGAGGCACCAAAAGCGATATCAAGATGTTTTAGAAATTTTAGATAATGGCATCGATGTGTATAGCACGATGAATGTGCAACATTTGGAAAGTCTCAATGATTTAGTCCTTCAAATCACGGGTGTCAAAGTAACCGAAACGGTGCCTGATGTCATTTTAGAGCGAGTTGATAAAATCCAAATTATTGATATACCGCCGGAAAAATTGGTTGAGCGCTTAAAAGAAGGAAAAATCTATAAGCTTCAAAGTGTTGAAAAAGCATTGATGAACTTTTTTAAACTAGGAAACATCAATGCTTTGCGAGAAATTGCCCTCAAACAAGCCGCGGGGAGAGTGGGAAAAGATGTTTATGATGATTATAAAGATAAAGCATTAGAAAACTGGAATGCCGTAGAAAAAGTGATGGTTTGCATCGATGGAAGTGAGTTCTCTGCCAATCTTATTCGTCATGCCAAAAGACTCTCCTCACAAATGAATGCAGAGTGGATTGCATTGAATGTGGATAATTTTTCTGGCGATGGAAGTGTGGAGTATAGGGAAAAACTCGCCAAAAATATTCGTCTTGCCGAAGAGTTAGGAGCAGAAGTCAACACGGTTTCTGGTCAAGATAAAGTTGAAGAGATACTCAAACATGCAAGAGCGAGGTTTGTAACGCATATTGTCATAGCCAAAAGAGCGAACAGTTTTTTAGGTAAATTTTGGAGAATGAATATTGCCGATGAATTGCTCAATACGGGAAATGAATTTTGTATTGTCTCCTATATCAATAAGACAAAAGAGCAAAAAATAGAAGAGAACCTAGAAAACAAGCAAGAAAGTAGTCATTTTCGCATAGAACGCTATCTTTTTGGCTTTGGCTTGTTGGGGATTATTACCTTCTTATGCCTTGTATTTAGGGAGTATTTGGAGCTTGTCAATATCGCATTATTGATTTTACTACCCGTATTGATAATCGCTTCCATGGGTGATATGAAAACTTCTATGGTGATTACTTTTGTAGGTGTGGGACTTTTTAATTTCTTTTTTGTTCCGCCCATTTATACCTTTGTGGTATCCGATATATCGCATCTTTGGAGTTTCTTTATCTTTTTCATCGTAGCCTACATTATCTCTTCACAAGCTAAAAATCTCAAACTTATTGGTGAAGTTATTCGTGAGCGAGAGAAAAGAGTACGACGACTTTTCAAATTAAGTAGGAGAGTTACAGCTGTTGCAGAAACCAAACAAATCATCAAAATTGCCATGCCTATTATCGCTGAATCTCTAGGTAAAGAGACTTTTTTCTTTATGAAACAACGCATGGATGATATACCAAAGCTCTATGCACACTATGACCCCAAAAGTCCTCTCTCTTCCAAAAAATATGATGCCATGTTTGAAAAACTAGGTGCCATTTTTATCTCTCCTAGTGAATTTGCCGTACTTTCATGGTGCTTTGAAAATGGAAGAAATGCAGGGGCAGGAACAGATACTTTCTTAGCATCAGATATGTTTTATATGCCTATCAAAAGTAGAGATATTGTTTATGGCATCGTAGGGTTAAAGATAAAAGAAGATGAGATAACAACCGAATTTAAAATGTTTTTAGACTCCGTGACCAGTGTTATGGCTGTTTCATTGGAAAGAATAGCGCTGTCTCAAAAGAATAACGAGAGTGCTATCAATCTTGCACGAGAAGAGTTGAAAAATGCACTTTATGGATCTATTTCTCATGATTTAAGAACACCACTTGCTTCTATTTTAGGGATGGTGTCGATGCTTAAAAATGATGAGACTTGGCTTGATGAGAAGAAACGAACTATCGTGAGTCATGTCATCTTTAGTGCTAAAAAGATGGAGAGACTGATGAATAATCTCCTCGATTCTGCGAGATTTGAGAGTCATAGTGTGGTACTTAAAAAAGACTGGTGTGATGTCGCCGATATCTTTTCACTTGCGGCGACCGAGTTTGAGGATGTACTTAAGGAGCGAAATTTTACTATCGCTATTCAAGAAGACTCAGGCATCTTTAAAGCCGATTGCGTTCTTATTGAAAGAGTGGTGGTCAATTTACTTGAAAATGCCATCAAATACTCGAAGAAGGATAGTAAAATCACGCTAGGGTTTAAAAAAGAGGCAAAACGATATAGCATTTTTGTACTCAATGAAGATAGCCAAATTACGGCTGATGATTTGAAGTTGATCTTTGAGAAATTCTTTAGGATTAAAGGCATTAGTGATGATATTAATGGTAGTGGCTTAGGGCTTTTTATTTGTAAAAAAATAGTCGAAGCGCATGGTGGAAATATTTGGGCAAAGAACTTAGAAAATAGTGTTATTTTTGAGTTTAACCTACCGATTGAGGAGTGAAAAGTGTCTATACCACGGTATAAAATTTTAGTTATTGAAGACGATAAACAGATTCAAAAACTTCTCGAAGTGAGCCTTGAAGAGCACCAGTTTTTACTGAAAATTTGTGGCAATCAAAAAGAAGGTATGGCGCAAGCCATTACTTTCAATCCTGATTTAATACTCTTAGATTTAGGGCTTCCTGATGGTGATGGAAAAGTTTTTTTACAAAAAATAAGAGAATTTAGTGAAGTTCCCATTATCGTTGTTTCTGCAAGAAATGCGGAACAAGAGATTGTAGATTCACTCAATTTGGGAGCGGATGACTATCTGGTGAAACCTTTTTTTGTAGGAGAATTGATTGCTAGAATTAATTCTGCCCTGAGGCATTTTGCCAAAAAAGAGACCATCCCTCAAATGAAGATGGAAAACCTAGAACTTGATGTGGAGAAAAGAGAGTTTAGACTAGATGGCATTCCTCTTCATTTGACACCCTTAGAATTTAGCCTTTTAAAATTCTTGATGCAAAATGCAGGGAAAGCTCTAACACACGCACAAATTTTAAAAAATGTATGGGGTGTTGGATACCAAAATGACACCAAGATACTACGCGTTTTTGTCAATCAAGTCAGAAAGAAGATAGAAACAGACCCCAATCGCCCAAAAATACTCATAACGATTTCAGGCGTTGGATATCGATTTGGGTAAAAAGGGAGTTCACAAATATTGTTTTTAACCTTTACATGTAAAGGCTTCAGGTTTGGGGCAAAGCCAATATGCTATAATTGAATCTTATATCTAAGCAATCAGCTTGAAAAAAGGAGCTTACCTATGAATCAATCTATGAAAATTTATCTACTTTCACTACTTCTTTTTGGCGGTGGTATCTTACTCGTTTTACACTATGGCAATGCTCTTTATATCAATACTCAGTTCATCTCTACACCTATTTCTGTTGGAAGTTTTTGGGATACTTTACAAACAACATTTATCAAACAGCTCTCTCATCCGCTTGCACTACTTTTGGTGCAAATCATCGTTATTATGGCAGCAGCTCGTACTTTTGGCATCTTTATCTCCAAGTTTTCGCAGCCTCCTGTCATTGGAGAAATTGTTGCGGGTGTTTTACTCGGACCTTCACTATTGGGTCTTGTTTTTCCAGAATTCTCAGCACTTCTTTTCCCTAAAAGTTCATTTCAAAACTTACATTTTTTAAGCCAAATCGGACTACTTCTCTTTATGTTTGTCGTGGGAATGGAGCTAGATTTTGACAAACTGAAGCAACAAACCAAAGCTTCTGTGGTCATTAGTCATATTAGTATTATCTTCCCATTTTTCTTAGGCACAATCCTTGCCTATATTATCTACCCTTCCTTTGCTTCAACGACGGTCACTTTTACAGCTTTTGCCCTTTTTATAGGTATTGCGATGAGCATTACCGCCTTTCCTGTTCTCGCGCGCATCCTTAAAGACCATAACCTTACTAAAACATCCTATGGTGCGATGGCACTCACTTGCGCGGCGGCGGATGATGCAACGGCATGGTATATCTTGGCGATTGTTATTGCTGTTTCGACTTCAACTAATTTACTCATGTCTATATTGATGCTTATTCCTATTGTCGTGTATGTTACCGTGATGCTTTTTGTGGTGAAACCTTTTTTACGCAAAATTGGTAATAAAATTGATGATACAACACTCGATATGAAGATCACCACGATTGTTTTGGTTGTCTTGCTTACGAGTTCATTAATTACAGAACTTTTAGGTATCCATGCTCTTTTTGGAGCATTTATGGCAGGTGTTATGATGCCCTCTTCCAGTGAGAGTCAGCTTAAAGAGCGTATTGCTCCACGATTAGAGTATGTGAGTTTGCTTGTTCTTTTACCGCTCTTCTTTGCTCTTACAGGACTTCGTACACAAATCAATTTGCTTGAGTCACAACACTGGATCGTTTGTCTTAGCATCATCGCCGTTGCGGTTATTGGCAAATTTATCGGTAGTGCCATTGCTAGCCGTTTTATGGGAATTTCATGGAAAGATTCTTTTGCCATTGGAGCGTTGATGAACACCAGAGGTTTGATGGAGTTGGTTGTCTTAAATATCGGTTATGAACTGGGGATTTTATCGCCTATTTTATTTACTATGTTTGTCATTATGGCACTGGTGACGACTTTTATGACAGGTCCTCTTTTGTACCTTATCGACTTGGGGTTTAAAAAGCACTAGCCTTTACATGTAAAGGCTAGTTTTATGACTAAATTCTAGAAACATCCAGCTTTAACGCTTCGTTATCCATCTCACCAATACCCGCGTCTAGTATATTTTTAGCGATGCCTTGTGCTTCTTCCAATGAATGCATTACACAAGTGCCACATTGGTAGATATTGAGTTCTGGAATATCATTTTGAGACTTTACATGTAAGACATCATGCATTGATTTTTCCCATGCGTCTGCGACTCTTTGAGCCTCTGGTGTTCCTATCAAACTCATATAAAAGCCTGTACGGCATCCCATCGGAGAAATATCGATAATTTCAATGCCATTACCATTAAGATGGTCACGCATAAACCCTGCAAAAAGATGCTCAAGAGTATGAATCCCCTTTTCCGATAAAATGGCTTGATTTGGTTTGCAAAAGCGCAAATCAAAAACCGTAATGTCATCACCCTTTGGTGTCTTCATTTTTTTAGCGACTCTGACCGCAGGGGCAGGCATTTTGACATGATCTACACAAAAACTATCAAGTAGTGGCATAAGCTATCCTTTTTTGAAGTGATTATATCAAAAAAGTGATACAATAATCCGCTATACACTATCTTACATGTAACGGACATGCCATGAAACGACTTTTTCTTATCATCATGATTGCCCTTCTTTCCTATGCTTTTTTGCAAAGTAAAAATATTCTGAGTGTGAGTGCGGGCGTGGCTATATCTCTTTTTGGTATGCTCTCTTTGGAAGAAGGATTTCGTTTTTTTGCGGGTGGCTTGCTCGATAAATTTTTAAAAAAGCTTACGAGTCGCATCTATAAAAGTATCATTTTTGGTGCAGTCACTACGACCTTGATGCAATCAAGTGGTTTGGTAGCAGTCATTGCTATCTCCTTTATCAGTGCTGGGCTTATCGGGTTAGCACAAGGAATAGGCATCGTTCTTGGAGGCAATATAGGGACAACCACAGGTGCTTGGTTAATCGCTGGTTTTGGTCTTAAAATCAGCATTGCTACCTACGCCATGCCGATGCTTGTTTTTGGTATCCTTTTTATCTTTCAAAGCAGTAAAAAGCTCAAAGGATTTGGCTATATTTTAGCGGGTCTTGGCTTTTCATTTTTGGGTATTGCTTATATGAAAGAGGGTTTTGAAGCCTTTAAAGAGACGATTGATTTGACACAATATGCTGTCGGTGGATTTAAAGGATTGCTACTGTTTACCATGATTGGAGCAATCGCGACTATCGTTATGCAGTCCTCGCACGCTTCATTAGTCCTTATCCTCACCGCACTGGCTGCCTCTCAAATTACCTATGAAAATGCCATTGCTTTGACCATTGGAGCAAATATTGGAACAACAATTACCGCTGTCATTGGCTCTTTGGGTGCAAGTTTGGATGGTAAAAAACTTGCAGGTGCACACTTCCTTATCAATACACTCACTGGTCTTGTCTCCATTGGGTTAGTGCCTCAATTTATCGATTTGATTGATTTAACAGCACCACTTTTGGGGATTAGAGAGAATGACTATGCCCTTAAACTAGCACTCTATCATACCTATTTTAACTTTTTATGTGTCGCTCTCTTCGCACCTTTAGTTCAGCAAATGGTCACGCTTCTCAATCATATCTTTGTCGCTAAAAAGCTTGAAGAGAGTGAAAGAGATGATGTTCTCTTTATCAGTGACCTAGCCCTTGATTTTGAAGATACCGCGCAAATCGTTTTACTCAAAGAGACTAAACATCTTTATGCCAATGTCTTTGACATCATTACAAGAGGACTGAGTATCCACAAAGAAGATATTACCTCTGGAATGGATATCGAAGATATTATCAAAATACGAAATCATGCTTTACATGTAGACATGGATGAGTTTTATGAAAAACGCATCAAAGATATCTATGGAAAGATTATCAACTTTGCTATTTTGGCGCAAGGGAAATTTTCAGATACAGCCAATAAAAAACTCATCCCTATCAAAAATGCCAATATCCGCATCGTAGAAGCGTTTAAAGCATCCAAACATATGCAAAAAAATATGCTTTATTACATCGAGTCTGAGAATGAATTTATCAAAGCAGAGTACAACCACATTAGAAGAAACCTCATCAAACAACTACGAAATATGCAACTCATTTTCAATACAACAGAAGAAGATATTGCCGTTTTACTCCTCAGTAAACTCAAACTTGATGCGCAAAAATATGATATTGCTGCCAATAAATCACTGGATAATCTCATTCGAACCAATAAAATCACTTATGCGATGGCGACTTCACTGATGAACGATACCACTTACGCCTACACGATTTCATCAGAACTTGCAGAAGTTGCAAACACGCTCTTTATACACGAAGATAGTGACTTAAAAGAAGGCAGAGAAGCCTTAATCCTCAATGAAACAGAAGTAGATGACATGACGAACAATCTAAATAAAAGGAGTATTGCATGAGTGGATCAAAATTTATTAGCAAAATTGGAGAACTTTTTGGTATCGCCCCAGAAAATGATGAATCCAAAAAAAAAGCAGTTAAAGAGTTAGTCAAGAAATTAAAACTCAGACGCATTTCACTGAAAGAGGAACTACAAGCAGAGACGGATATTGTAAAACGCGAAGCACTTAAAGACAGTATTAAAATCATTAAAAAGCAGATTAAAAAAGGTAAAGATATCCTTGAAGACTAATTTTTTCAAGTATTTATCCTATTTTATCCTTCTATGGTGTTTGAGTGGATGCACCTTGAAACAAGAAAAAGTCAATGAAGTTTTACAATCTCATGGTGCGACACAAATGCACAGAGACTACCAACACATCATTAGTCTACTCACTACTTACAAAGAAAAATTAGACATGCGAAACCCTTCTTCTTACAGCAAGGGACAGCAAAACTATATCTACCATGAGCTCAAATACAGTAAAAATACCATTCGCATCAAGCAAAACAATACTTATCTAAAAACTTATGATGATTATCTTCGTGTTGCATTTGATAAAAATACCAATATTCTTGACCGCAATGACTATCTGATTATTGGGCTTTATAAACTCATATGGGATACTTACGAAGTGGATAAAGGGCATCAAATCACAACACTGTCTTATCATCAAGAAGAATTTAAACGACTCTATTACTATCTTGAAGTCATCAAATGGAAAGTTAGAACAGCTAAAGATCAAAATGATAATTATCTCTTTTTAACTTGGCAAAACAACTGGCAAGTAGAACTAGCACAAAAAATGAAAATGGGCGTCAAGCCTTCTTGGGAAATGCTTGAGAATCTCTCTTTTATCAAAAATCAAAAAGAGACTATCTTAGATCCTTCCAACTTTAATTTTGAAATACTCTTAAACCAAATGATTTTTCATGTGAAAAATAGCGCTAAAATCATCGGCGATGAACCCCTTGACATCGGAATTGATGCCATGATTAGCTTAGTATTATTTCTCTAGGTCTTGATTTACCTCAACCTTTTTCTCTATTTTTTTAACTATAATACGCAAAATTAAAAAAGGAAAAGTAATGGAAATCAATAATATTCAAGTCTGTAATGTCTGTCTTCGTTCAAGCAATGAGAGCGAAGGAGCTGTATTTATCAAAGCTGTTAAGAATGGTGAAGATATTCATGTCTGTACAGGATGTATCCCTCATATCATTCATGGCAGTGGTGATGTTGTGAAATCTAACGCAGTCGTTCAAGCAGAATTTACAAAGTAACGCTTTTAAATATGACTGAGGGTTTTCACCCTCAGTCTCTTCTCTCTACGCTTCTAACTCATTCGAAAAATCTGCCATTGCAAGACGGTTGAGTTGTCTCCATCTTCTTTGCGCATCTTTCTTGTTGTGTTCAAACAATGCTTTTGCATGTTCTGGATTTGATTTTTTCAATGATGCATAACGCACTTCGTTCATCAAGAAATCATCATATAAAGACCAATCAGGCTCTTTTCCTGTGATTTTTACAGGATTTTTACCCTCTTTTTCCAATGCTGGGTCGTAAGTATAAATCGGCCAGTAACCACATTTTGTTGCAAGCTCACCTTGTGTTCCAGAATGACCCATACCACCTTTGATACCATGAGCAATACATGGAGAATAAGCAATAATAAGTGAAACACCCTTATAAGCTTCAGCTGCTTCAAACGCTTTGATGGTTTGTGCCGCAGATGCATTAGAGTTAATCTGTGCCACAAAAACATTACCATAAGTCATCGCAATGTAACCAAGATCTTTCTTTTGACTTGGCTTTCCTGCAGCAGTAAACTGAGCGATAGAGCCAGCACGAGATGATTTTGAACTTTGTCCACCTGTATTTGAGTAAACTTCTGTATCAAGAACTAAGATGTTAACATCTTCGCCACTTGCGATAACATGGTCAAGTCCACCATAACCGATATCATAAGCCCAGCCGTCTCCACCAAAAATCCATTGTGATTTTTTAGCAAGATGTTGTTTCAAACTCAAAATAACTTCTGCACCAGCGGCACTTGGATTAGCTTGAAGTTGTGGAATCAAAAGATCTCTAATTTCAGCACTTTTAACCCTGTCATCTCTAAATTCTATCCAATCTTTGTAAAGTGCTGCAAGAGCATTAGGTGCTTTTTCAATAGAAGCTTCCATCGTAACTTCGATTCTATGTCTCATCGTTTCTGTTGCTACATGCATACCTAGACCAAACTCTGCGTTATCTTCAAACAATGAGTTAGCCCAAGCTGGACCACGACCTGCATCATTTTTGCGGTAAGGTGTTGAAGGCGCTGAAGCACCATAAATAGACGAACAACCTGTCGCATTAGCGATCATCATACTTTCACCAAATAACCTTGTGGCAAGTGTAATGTATGGAGTCTCACCACAACCTGGACACGCTGCATGGAACTCAAAGAGAGGTTTAGCGAACTGTGAACCTTTGAGGGTGTTTTTAGAGAGAATATCATCTTTATAAGTTACTTTTTTAAATAAATAATCCGCATTCTCTTGCTCACCCGCATCAATACTCTCACCGAGTGGAACCATAACCAATGATTTTTCTTTTGTAGGACACGCCGCAACACATAAATCACATCCTGTACAATCAAGAGAAGATACTTGCATTTTGTATTTAAGACCTTTGAGTTCTTTACCTTTTGCTTCGATAGCATGTGTTTTAACACCCGCTGGAGCAGCTTCAAACTCTGCATCATTAATTAAGAATGGACGGATAACTGCGTGAGGACAA
>JAQWCT010000247.1 GCA_028705785.1 Sulfurospirillaceae bacterium
CTCTTTTTAATAGGTGTATTAAAACTCTCAATACTCGCTACTTGTGACTTTTTCAAAGAAGGATAAAAGACGACTTCATCATCGACTTTTAATGCCCCATTGGTCACGGTTCCTGCATAAATTCTTCTATCATCACCATTGGCTGTAAACTTGTAAACATCTTGTAACGGCATTCTAAACGCATCTTCGCTATCACTAAGGGTGGCTTTAAAGTTATCAAGTATCTCTAAAACGGTTGGCCCTTTGTACCATGGCGTAAGGGGTGAATGCTCTATCAAGTTGACACCATCTCGCGCAGCAATGGGGATAAAAATATCGCCTTGAATGCCAAGAGTGGCTAAAAAGGCGGTGTATTCTCTCTTTAGTGCAGCAAACGCTTTTTCGCTAAAATCTACTAAATCCATTTTATTGACAACGACCGCAACTTGCTTGATGCCTAACATGGATAAAAGCATACCGTGTCGCTTAGAGTTTTCCGCCACACCCTCTTTGGCATCGATAAGCAATAAAGCAGCCTCAGCCCTTGAAGCCCCACTAATCATATTTTTTAAAAACTCAATGTGACCTGGGGCATCAATGATGATGTACTCTCTTTTTTTACTGGTAAAAAATACTCTCGCACTGTCTATCGTAATACCTTGTTTTTGCTCATCTGCCAAAGCGTCAAGCAAGAAAGCATACTCAAAAGGGCGGGCATTTTTTTCACACATTTTTTTAATGCTATCAAGTTTGCCTTGAGGAAGAGAGCCTGTATCGGCTAATAATCTTCCGATTAAGGTACTCTTACCATGATCCACATGACCTGTTATAACGATGTTCATTCTTTCTTTTAAATGGCTTGACATTACATATACCCCTCTTTCCTCAACGCTTCAAGTGTCCCACCACCTTCTTTATCTTGGGCTCTTCCTGAGCGTTCTGCTATATCTTTAAATTTACCACTGGTTAGTTCAGCGATAATCTCACTCGTATTTTTTGCTGTCGAATCCACAGGAGCCGTACATGGATAACATCCCAAAGAGCGGTAGCGTTTTCCTTGTCCATTGTCAAAATACAACGGAATAATCGGGATATTTTCTTGCTCTATATACTCCCAAATATTAAGCTCCGTCCACTCTAAAAGAGGGTGGATTCGCACATGCGTTCCAGGGGCAAAGTCTGTTTTGTACTGATTCCAAAGCTCTGGAGGTTGCGTACTTGCATCCCATTCACTCTTTTCATCTCTGGCTGAAAACACTCTCTCTTTTGAACGACTGCCTTCTTCGTCTGCTCTAACACCGACGATGACACCTGTGTAGGGGTCTCCATTTTCTTCTACTTCCCACATATCTTTTTGTGGGATATATTTTCTTCTATTCCAAGTGCCATCAAGCGTGTGTTTGAGCGCATCGCTTTTAAGCTTTTTACAACAACTCAGACGATCCAGTCCATTCACATAAGTTTCACCCTTTGCCAGAGCTTCGGTGTTTTGTCCTACAACAAGGTTGAGGTTCCACTCTTTGGCGATAGCATCACGATAAGTTATCATCTGCGGTACTTTAAATGCAGTGTCGATGTGAACCAAAGGATACGGCACATGCCCGTAAAATGCTTTCCTCGTTAACCATAAAAGAACAGTGCTGTCTTTTCCGATACTCCACAGCATCGCTAATTGCGGAAAGTTTCGATACGCTTCTCGCAAGATATAAACACTTTGTGCTTCTAGTTTTTCTAAATGATTCATTTGATTTCCTTCTTTACATGTAAACCACATTCTTTATGTTCTGGATTTTCCCACCACCATCTGCCTGCTCGTATATCTTCTCCCTCTTGAATGGCTCTACTGCAAGGTTGGCATCCGATACTTTTAAAGCCTTTTGCGTAGAGGCTATTGCTTGGGATGGTATTTTCTTTGATGTATCGTTCCACATCCGCATCGCTAAATAAGGCGATAGGGTTGAGTTTTAAAAGATGGAAAATCTTATCGTGCTCGAGCAATTTTGTCTCATTCCTTGTGATGGATTGAGCGATTCTTATCCCACTTATCCATGCATCATATCCACTCAAAGCATTTTTGAGAGGAACAAGTTTTCGAACCCTACAACACTCTTTGCGAAGTTCAACACTGTCAAAAATACCATACTCTCCAACTTTTTCTTCGAGTGTCCTAATGGCTTCATTATTGGCGCTAAAAGGTTTAATCTCAATACCAAAAAACTTTTCTATCTCTTTTTGATAAGCCAAAGATTCTTCGAAAAGTTTATAGGTATCAAGTGTAAAAACGCTAAAAGAAATGCCTGCTTTTTTCGCCAAAGAGATGGTGATAGCATCTTCATTTTGGTGGCTAAATGCCAAAGTGACTTTAAGCTCCCCACCTAAAACACTCTCTTTTAAAAAGTTAATCGCTTGTTTAACTTTATGATGATAAGCGCTACTCATATCTGATACTCCGGCTCTACTTTTTGTCTTCCATAACTGATTTTATTCCAAGACCTCTCGTGAAAATAGTATAAGGCTGTCTTTGTAATAAGCTCAAATGCCCCAATTGAAACCGCAGCAGTAGGGTTTCCTGTAACGATATAGCTAATGAGCATCGTGTCAACAGTCCCTAAAGTTCTCCATGATATGGCTTTGAGAATACTTCTTCGTTTTTGTTCTACCATGCTCTATCCTTATATTTTTGAGAATAATAGCAGATTGTTTTTATAATGTCAAGTAACTTGATTGATTTAGTGTAGTATAGTGAAATGGTAAGCTTTTTTCTTTACATGTAAGGTGGTTTTATTTTTTTTATGGTATAAAATAGGGAAGAATTTATAGAGGAGGTATTTAAATGCGTAACACATTATTGTGTATTTGTATCGTCATTTTCTTGCCACTCTATCTTTTTGGGGTGGAGCTTACTTCACAAGAGAGAGATTATCTTCAAAGACTAGTTTCTATCAAAGTGTGTGTTGATCCTGATTGGGCGCCTTTTGAAACATTGAGTGCTAAAGGCGAGTATGTTGGCATTGGGGCTGACCTTCTTTTTTTAGTGGCGCAAAGGCTTGGTCTTAATGTTGAAATTTTGCACACTAAAGATTGGGATGAGACGATGATTGCTTCCAAAGAGGGTAAGTGTCAAATCATGAGTTTTTTAAATCAAACCCCTGCAAGAGATAAATGGCTTATTTTTACTGAGCCTCATTTTAGTGACCCCACTGTTTTTATCACACGAGAAGAACATCCTTTTATCGCAGATCCTAGCGAGATTGTCGATAAAA
>JAQWCT010000248.1 GCA_028705785.1 Sulfurospirillaceae bacterium
ATTTGGTCTGGAAAATTCCACGCTTTCGCTCTTGCTTTTCCGTTACCATAAGGGCAAAGTCCAAGCTCAATTCCTTTTTTCAACAGCACACCACTTAAATCCGTTGCAAAGTTGCGCCCTTTAACAAGCTCTTTTTCGGCATCAGTAAAGGTTGCACCCGCTTTCTCTAACATCTCTTGTGTGAGTGCTCCATGCCCTTTGGCAATGGCTGAATCTTTTGGCGCACTGCCTTCTCCTGCAAGTAAGCTCACGCCATCTTTTTCAACACCCCAGTTAAGTCTAAAGCCCATACCGCCTTCTTTGACTGTTTTAGAAGTGTTATAAAGTACAGGACTTCCGCCATGAGTTTCATTCCAACATGGCCATGGAAGACCATAGTATTCACCTTTCATTGGTCCTTTTCCTAAAAGCGTGACTTCATCAAACATATGCCAATTTTCTTGATGCTTTTTGAGTCGCTCAGGTGTGTGCCCGCCCATACCAATGGAGCGAATGCCCGTAGAGATTTCTCGTGTTGCATCATCTGGCCAGACAAATTTGCCGTTACCATCTCCAAGTGATTTGGTGTATTGTTCATAAAAGCCAAGGCGTTTAGCGAGTTCAAACATCACTTGTTCATCGCTTTTACACTCATATTGTGGCTCGATGACTTTAGAGCGCCATTGAACATTTCTGCCCGTTGCGGTGACTGAACCACTGGTTTCAAACTGCGTGGCAACAGGCAAGATAAACATGTTATCTTTACGATCAGTTAAAACCGCTGCTTCATTGACAAATGGGTCAGTTAATACCAAGAGTTCAATACCATCAAGACCTTTTTTCACTTCTTGAAGTTGGGCAGTAGAAGTGATACCACATCCCATAACGATAAGTGCTTTTAAATCTGTTCCACCATTGTAAATAGGTTCATTTTTAGTGACACCCTCACTCCAACGGGCTAAGGTAAAGCCATTTTTATTCATCATCGCTTTATCTTTAAAGCGACCTTTTAGCCACTCTAAGTCTGTTTTCCAAACGCGTGAAAAATGTCCCCATGCAGGGTCTTCTAAGCCATAATAGCCCGGTAAAGTTTCAGATGAACAGCCCATATCTGAAGCACCTTGAACATTGTCATGACCACGAAGAATATTACAACCGCCACCTTCAACGCCCATATTTCCCAAAATCATTTGTAAAATTGGTCCTAAGCGGGTATTGCCCGTAGCGATAGAGTGTTGTGTTAGACCCATTGTCCAAACCAAACAAGCAGGTTTTGATGTTGCAAAAAGTTTGGTCATTTGAATCAATTCCGCAGCAGGAATGCCACTGACTTTTTCTACCACTTCAGGTGTCCATTTTTCTGCTTCTTTAAAGATGTCTTCGTAGCCATAGACACGATTTTCTAAGAATTTTTTATCTTCCCAGCCATTTTTTACAATCAAATGAATCATACCGTACATGATAGCAATGTCCGTACCTGAACGAGAACGCACATACATATCTGCCTTAGCGGCTGTTTTGGTAAAGCGAGGCTCAACAACAATTAACTTTGTGTTATTGCGCTCTTTGGCTTTTAAAAAGTGTTGAAAACCAACAGGATGAGCAACGGCAGGATTTGCACCCATGATAAGTACGGCTTTTGCATTTTGAAGATCGCCCAAATGGTTTGTCATCGCACCATAACCAAAAGTATTGGCAACACCTGTTACCGTTGAACTGTGACAAAGTCTTGCTTGGTGGTCGATGTTATTTGTGCCATAAAAAGCAGCAAATTTTCGAAGATAGTAGGCTTGTTCGTTGCTCATTTTTGCAGAACCTAAAAACATCGCCGCATCAGGACCATGTTTCTCACGAATGGCTTTAAGTTGTGTGCCAATTTTGGTGTAAGCATCATCCCAACTGATACGCTTCCATTGACCACCCACTTTTTCCATTGGGAATTTTAAACGCACTTCTGATCTGACCATATCGATCATGCCAGCACCCTTACAACACACACCGCCCATGCTGACAGGATGGTCTTGTGCCACTTCTTGACGAACCCAAACGCCATTTTGAACTTCTGCTACAATGCCACACCCAACAGAGCAGACATTACAGATAGTCTTTACTTTTTTAGATCCAGGATATGGATTTTTGACTTCCGCTTCAGTAGCGGCACGGGTGACATTTTCACTGGCAAAACTTGCCGTTGCGCCAAATGCGCCTGCAAGTGCAGCCATCTTTAAAAAGCTTCTTCTGCCTACAGTCGCATGTAATGCGGTAGTCATTTCACTCATTCATTCCTCCTTGCTTACAGAGCAGACTGATAAAAGTCTTCCCATGCTTTTGTTTTGGTATAGGTAATCTCAGTCTTTTTTGACTTCCCTACAACCACACCATTGGTCACTGCTTTTGTGCTTGAAGCCAACGCAGTAACGCCTGTTAGTGCAACACCTGAACCTAACACAGCCGTTTTTAAAAAACTGCGGCGTTTTTCAACCATACACTCCTCCTTAAAGGTTTTTATGTTTACATGTAGCCTACATGTAAAACCGTTTAACACAAAAATAGTCTCAATTTATTGACCATAAATCAAAACTATTTTGTGCTCCAAAAGAATAATGTTAATGATAGGATTTAAACATAGGAGTATAAATATGAAAGTATATTAAGCGTTATAATATAGCCTTTCACGATACTTATGTCAGCTTAACCCGTAAGCCTATATCATGAACAACACCAAAAAAATTGGTAAATGATTATTGACCAATTTGTGAAAATATACTACAGGAAGATTAATTTTATAATTTAATAAAACAGCTAGTAATAATTATTAAATATTTCTTAAATATGCAATTTACGCATATTTGAAATGTAACTTTTAAGGTAGTAATTGTAGTGATAGCTTTTGAGTCTTTACATGTAAGGATTTTTTTTTAAAAAGATGGTTACAATAATTCAAATAGTATAAAGGCTTATCGATGAGTATGTACGACTTAGAAGCATTTTTGCGCTCCATCCACCCTTTTCAATTGCTGAGTAAACAGGAGATGGCTAAAACGATTGGTGTGGTTAATATCGCGTATTATAAAAAAGATACGATACTTATCTCTCCCCTCAAACCAGCGGAGTTTTTATACATTATCATCAAAGGTGAAGTGGGCGAGTATAATGACGATGAGCTGATAAAAGTGTACAGCAAGTCCAATTCTCTTGATGCTGATGCACTGATTTATAGCAAAACAACAGATTCGTTTAAAGTGCTTGAAGAGTTGATTTG
>JAQWCT010000043.1 GCA_028705785.1 Sulfurospirillaceae bacterium
ACTCATCTTTAGCAATATGCGCCAAATCAACGATGTATTCACCGCGATAAAACTCTGCGGGCCACTCTACATGTAAGCCTAAAATCTGCTCACGCCCTGCTAAAAAAAGTGAAAGTCCTAAAAGATCAACTTGATTACCAGCATCATTGACATAATACTCACTGGTGATTTTATAGCCTAAATGTGTTCCAATTTTATACAGCGCATCGCCAATCACCGCACCTCTTGCATGTCCAATATGCAATGGTCCGGTGGGGTTTGCACTGACATATTCAAGCAAGATTGATTCACCTTGTTCATCTTTACCAAAATCATTTTCATGAGAAAGTGCCCATGATGCATATTTATCTAAAAAAGATTCGCTAAGTTTGAAATTGATATACCCTTTAATAGGTGTAACTTCATGAAAAATATCACTACATGTAAAGCGTGAACAAATCTCTTCAGCAATAGCGATAGGGGACTTTTTAAGCTCTTTGGCAAGAGAAAAAGCGATAGGAGTTGCATAATGACCAAAAGAGAGATTGGCTGGTTTTTCTAAGACAAACTCTCTTTGCAAAACTTCAGTGATAGCATGGTTAACCGATTTTTTCAACACACTACCTTATACAGCTTTTTTTTCTTCAGTTGGAGGCGTTGAGGGAGTTGCAGAAGGAGTGACTACTGTCTCTGTCTTTGCTTCTACTTTATCAACACTTGCAGCCGCTGCTGCTTCATTTTCTTTATCATCTTTGATAGCTTTTTTAAAGTCTTTAATCCCTTGACCAACACCTTTGGCAAGTTCTGGTATTTTTTTAGCACCAAAAAGTAAAACAACAACAGCCAAAATCACTAACCAGTGACCAATACTAAATGAACCCATTTTTATCTCCTTAATATTTGTATATAAAAATTTAGTGCGCGCATTATATCATCTTTTGCTAAACGAAAAATAAGTCTATTCTGTGCTTGCCCAAGTACTAATAAATTCCCCTGCATCGACTAATGCCATTTTTTTCTTTGACGCATAAGCGATTGAAATAAGATCATGAAGTGTCGTATTAAAATCGTCATTAATAAGAAGATAGTCATACTCTCTCATCCTAGTCATTTCTGAAACTGCATTATCAAGGCGTTTTTTGATAGACTCTTGCGTATCTGTTCCTCGGTTAATTAACCTCTGCTTAAGACTTTTTTGATCAGGCGTTGTGATAAAAACCGAAGTGATAAGATTGCCAAATTTTTCTTGTGCAATTTTATGACCTTGTACATCTATGTCAAAGATAACTAATTTACCTTCATGTAATTCTTTTAAAACAGGCTTTAAAGAAGTTCCATAATAATTATCATGAACTTTTGCCCACTCTAAAAAATAGCCTGCATTGATATCTTGCTCAAACTCTTCTTTTGAAACAAAGTGATAGTTGATTCCATCTACTTCGCCCTCTCTTATTTCCCTTGTTGTTGTAGAAATCGAAAAATAAGAATTTTTCACTTCTTTAAAAACCTCTTTCATTAAAGAGCTTTTACCAGAACCACTCGGTCCAGATACGACTAAGATATTACCTTTCACGGCTAGTTTTTTTCATCAAAAGTGATAGAAATATTAATCTTCATCCCTTTAAGGGCTTCTCTTAAAATATCACTTTGTGCAAATCCAGAGATGCTTCTTGCGATGCTACTTTCGATCTCACCTCGCATAACTTCTATCTCATGAACACTTTCTTCTGGTTTTTCTTCTTCTACTTCCTCTCCAAAAGCCTTTTTCAAAAGATTTTCATTTAAATCATCGAGTGATTCTACATCCAAAGAATCCATATCTGCAAGTTCTAAAGCGACAAAAGGTTGAACACTCGCTTCTTCTACTTCTTCTTCTATTTTCTCTTCTATTTCTTCTGCAAAATCATCAATCATTTCTTCTTGTGTTTCCAATAAAGGAAGTTCTTTTTCTATTGCTTGAGTAACTACTTCATCCTCATCTTCAACTGGCTCGTCAAAGCTTATTTCTTCTAATTCTAACGACTCTTCTTCTGTATCCTCTTTTTCGTCGGTTTCTTCTACGGCTAAATCTTCATCAAAAGAAAGCTCTTCGTCTTCTTCATCTTCTTCCGCTAAAGTTTCACCAAAAGAAAAAGAAAAATCTTCATCTTTTTCATCTTTGTCTTCATCTTCATTGTCATCAAGAAGCTGTTTTACTTCATTAATATCATCTCTATCCAAAATAGAAGCAGAAATTTCTTCAAAACTCTCAGTAGTTTCTTTATTCTCTTCCACTTCTTCTTTAGCTTGAGTAATAAGCTCTTCTTCCTCCGCAAAATCGAAATCAGATAAATCATTATTCATATCCAAATTATCCAAATTATCTTCTTCCAAATCAAGCGTTAAAGGTAATTCATCATCATCATCTTCTTCTTTTTTATCTTCGTCATCCAAATCATTTTCTTTGTCTTCGAGAAGATCTAATCCATTTTCTTCATCAATACCAAAAGTATCAATCTCATCAATATCAAATGCTTGCATTTCTTTACTATCGCTATTTTCACTAGCAATAGGCTCTTCTTTTGGTTCTTCTGCTTTAAAACTATCAACCACATTTTTTACTTTTTCAAGGAGTGTTAAAAAATCTGTAGGTAAAAAAGGTTTTTCAAGGGAAACATTGACGAGTGCGGGCTTTTCACTACCTCTTTGACAAATATAAAGAAAATATTCACAATCTACTTGTTCACCAAGTGCTGTCAATTCTGCTTCGTCATAAAGCTCATTATCAACCATAATTACATCATAGCTTTTGAGTGGCACCAGACCATAATCATCAAATTCATCCATTTCATAACCGACTTTATCGATACTGAGTTTGATCAATCTTGAAACCGCTGGATTGTTATTGAGTAGTAGCAGGCGCATAGGTCACTCCTGAATCAGAATTATTGTGGCTCATTGTAGTATAAAAAAAATTATGATTGCTTTAATGTGAACTTAATGTACAAAAAGAAGTGTCATATGATTGATAGCTTCTAAAAATTCCTTCTTAAAAATAAGCATCATGGAAGAGAGTATAGCCACTAAAACGATAAAAGAAACAACTATTTTAACGGGAAAACCAATTACCAGTAGGTTAAACTGGGGCATTGTTTTCATGAGCATCCCAAAGACCAAATCAAGTAGCAAAGAAATAGCAACGATGGGGAAAGAGAGGACAAAGCCATAGGCAAACATATTGGTTATGGCTTTAGCAAGGTAAGAGAGAATATTGGTTTGTGGATAAAAACTTCCTAAAGGCATGACTTGTAGCGAATCAGAGATAAACAGAAGCATCTGATGATGACCATTAAATGCCAAAACAACCATTAATCCAATCAAAGATAAAAATTGAGAAACCAAAGGAATAGAAGTACTTGTTTGAGGGTCTATAACACTTGCCATCGTAAAACCCATCACATTCGAAATTTGCATACCTGCCATTTGAAGCACGGAGAGAACAATCGTCAAAAAGAGTCCTGCGACAAAGCCTATAAGTAATTCACCCGTAACCGCCAAAGAGAGACTTAATAAACTAGGTGTTACATGTAAAGGTGGAACTAACGGAAACAGAAAAATAACCATGAAGATAGTTAAGGCTGTTTTAATAGAAATGGGGATACTCATATGGGAGAAAAAGGGAAAGAACGCAAAAAGACCGCTTAACCTTGCAAATAAAAGCATAAAAAGAAAGACTTGATTTTCGCCAATAAGCCTGACAAGTGCTTCCATTTAGGATTCTTCTTTAAGTCCATCCACATGCAAATATCGCTTGTAGGTGCATTGTTTTGCTAGATTTTGATTATGCGTCACCAAAAGGAGCGTGGCATTTTCTCGTTCAATGTATTCAAACAAGACATCCATTACCTCTTGCGCCGTTTTATCATCTAAATTCCCCGTAGGCTCATCCGCGAAAATTATTTTTGGTTTTTTGGCTAACACTCTTGCGATGGAAACTCTTTGTTGCTGCCCACCAGAGAGGTCACCCACTTTATAGTCCATAAAATCAGCAATTCCAAGCCTCTTTAAAAGCGTTTCATCAATTTCTTTGTCACTGATAAAAGAGGAAAGCTCAATATTTTCATTGGCATAGAAACCTTTAAAAAGATAGTGAGATTGAAAGATAATACCCACATCATAGCGTCTAAGTCTGAGTGTTTCATCATCACTTTGCTGATAGATATTGTTTCCAAATAAAGAAACTTCTCCCGCATTTGGTTTTAAAAGGGTAGAGCAAATATGAAGAAGTGTTGATTTGCCACTACCACTTACGCCTAAAATCGCCATAGATTCTCTGCAAGATAATGAAAAATTGACATTCTCAAAAAGCTTATAATCAAAAGAGTGGGAAATATTGTTTACATGTAGCAAAGACATCAGAGTCCTTTTAAAAAGAAGGGGACAAAGAATACTCTTTGCCCCATGAAAAATTCAAATCGATTATTTTAATTGTTCTGCAACTTCAGAAGCAAAGTCACAACCACGCTTCTCTAAGCCTTCACCTAACTCAAATCTTACATAATCTACTAACTCAATAGTACCACCAAGTTCTTTTGCTTTATCAGCAACAACTTGAGCGATAGTTTTCTTGTCGTCCATAACATAGAATTGACTTAAAAGTGTATATTGTTGGTCAAGTTGTGTGTTATCAGCGATAAATCTTTCTAATTGACCAGGAATAATTTTATCCCAGATTTTTTCAGGTTTACCTTGTGCTCTTAACTCATCTTCCATCTCTTTTTGCGCTTGTGCCATAATCTCAGGTGTTAATTGCGCTTGGGAAACAAAAAGAGGCATTCGTTTAAGAGGTTTTTGAAGTCTTTTCAACTCTTCATTCTCTTTTTCAATATCTGCTTTAATACCGATAGTCTCTTTTTCAATAAACTCAGCGTCAAGCTGTGTATAGCACAAGTAAACTGGTTTCATCGCAGCAGCATGCATACAAAGGTTTCTGATAAATTCAGCTGCAGCAATAGCCGTTTTTTCACTGTCACAACTTGCAGAAATGGCAACGCCTACACGACCATTTGAGTGACCATAACCATTGACAACACCATTTGTGCCAGCTTTAAGCGTAGCAAATCGTCTAACAACAAGGTTTTCACCAATCATCGCAATTTTGCTTCCAAAGTACTCTTCAAAAGAAGTTCCATTGATAGTCGTGCTCATCAAACTTTCAACACTCTCAACGCCAGTGGCTTGAATATGTGCTGTTGTATCTTGTGTTAAATTGATAAAGCCTTCATTTTTAGCAACAAAATCTGTTTCAGCATTGATTTCACTTACGGTTACAACTTTGCAATTAGCATCAACACAAACACTTACTAAGCCTTCGCTTGCAAGTCTGTCTGCTTTTTTAGCAGCTTTGCCAAGTCCTTTTTCTCTGAGTAAATCAATAGCAGCATTCAACTCACCATCAGTATCAACCAATGCTTTTTTGCAATCCATCATACCCGCACCTGTAGACTCTCTTAGCTCTTTAACGAGCGCAGCAGTAATCTCAGCCATTATTTCTCTTCCTCTACTGCAAAGTCCTCTTCGCCTAGTGCTTCATCAATAATCTCTTTTTTCTCATCTTCGCTGACTTCAAAAGCTTCTGCTTCGATTGGAGCATCTTTTGAACGGATTTCATAACCCTCAGTCATCGCTTCACACATCTCTTTACAGAAAAGTTGAATTGAACGAATCGCATCATCATTTCCAGGGATTGGAAGGTCGACCATATCAGGATCACAGTTTGTATCAAGTGGAGCTACAACGGTAATGCCAAGTCTTCTTGCTTCTTGAACAGCAATTTTTTCTTTGACAGTATCGATGACAAAAATCATATCTGGGAGGTTTTTCATATTTCTAATTCCACCGAGATAATCAAGTAATTTAAGTTTTTTTCTACGAAGCATCAATGCTTCTTTTTTTGTTAATAAATCAATTTGGCCATCTTCTTCCATTTTCTCGATGATGTCAAGTTTACGGATTGATTGTCTAATTGTTTGGTAGTTTGTGAGCATTCCACCCAACCATCTGTGATTAACATATGGCATACCACATTTGTCTGCATATTCTTTGATTGCATAACTTGCTTGTTTTTTTGTTCCCACAAAAAGCATTGTTTTGCCTTCAGCAGCAGCATCTTTAACAACATTGTAGGTATATCTAAAATAACGAAGTGTTTTTTGTAGATCGACGATATAGATGTTTTTTCTTTCACCAAAAATGAATTTCTTCATCTTCGGATTCCATCTTCTGGTTTGGTGTCCAAAGTGCACGCCGCACTCTAGTAAGTCTTTCATGGTTACCATGAACTCTCCTTTTGTTTTGTTTTGGTTTAGCCTCCACACCCATCAACAGCGTAAACTGCAACCTTCAAGGATTGGTGTGTGTGAGATTTGGACGGTGATTATAGTTAAAAAAAGATTAAAATTTGCTTTTTTTAAGCGAAATAATAGGTTAGATACCATAATTAATCTATTTTAAAACAAAAGAAACTTATAATTGCGATAAATTTCCAACATATAAGGTTACTTTGTGCGTATTTTATTTTTAACATTTATCACAGTCTTCACACTTTTTGGCACTGAATATATTAATCCAACGCCCTATGTAAGCACATCTGCTACTAGTGGAGACGACTTTGAAAAAGAATTTACCGCTAAAGAGGAAACCAATCTTTTTGATCCACTCAGTGGATATAATGAAGTTATGACAACTATCAATGATAAATTTTATGTTTATCTTCTTAGACCAACCGCCGTTGGATACAGCTATGTTGTACCAGAACTTGCAAGAACTGGTATCTCTAACTTTTTTGAAAACCTCTTTTTTCCTATCAGATTTATCAACAATCTTTTACAATTTAAGTTCCAAAATAGTTTTGAAGAACTCGAGCGATTTGCCCTTAACTCTACCATTGGTATCTTAGGTTTTATGGATGTGGCAAAAGACGAATTTGGTATCCAAGCTCATAGTGAAGACTTAGGGCAAACACTAGGGTATTATGGTGTTGGCAATGGTTTCCATGTCGTACTACCACTTCTTGGACCTTCTAATGTGAGAGATATGGCAGGTATATTTGGAGATTCTTGGGTCAATCCTATTAACTATATCGAATCTCGTCACGCTAACCTTGTCGACAATAATGATGAATCACTTTATATAACACTATTTCATACAATCAACAAAACTTCTTTACATGTAGAAGAATTTGATAACTTGAGAAAAGACGCTATTGAACTTTATCCTTTTTTACGCAATCTTTATGAATCAAGAAGAACTAAACTTATTAGCGAATAAAACTTGTTTATTTAGTTTTAAATGGCTTGAAAATAATGACTAAAAGTGGTGAAAATAGCAAATCAGACATGATGGCTACGAGCAATACGATAACCGTCAACAATCCAAATATCATTGTTGGAATAAAGTTTGATGTTACAAGTACTAAAAATCCCACAATCGTAGCTAAGGAATAGTAAAACATTCCAAATGCAATTGTATGATGTGCTCTTCTCATAGCCGCAATGTAGTCACCATCTCGTTTTATCTCCTCACGGAAACGATAATAATAGTGTATCGTGTTATCTACTGTAATTCCCAACGCGATAGAGGCAATGGTAATACTCATCATATCAAGAGGAATATTAGCAACCCCCATAATACCAAATATGATACTAATAGGCACTATATTGACGGTCATTGCTAGCATAGCTATTTTCAATGATCTAAAGAGAACTAGGAACATCCCACCAAGAGAAAGCAATGCAAGGCCGAGTGTTGATATTTGAGAATTAAACAGAGATTGGAGCATATTATTGTAAAGCACCATCATACCAACCAAATTAAAATTCTTTGGCTCAATGCCTAGCTTTTCAGTCATATCTGTATTAATTTTTTGAATCAGCTCATTTCTTCTTAATTCAGGATTTGAATCTACCACCCTGACAACAAAATGCGCTTCATCATGTTCGATATTGACATAAGGAGAGAGGATAATTTTTTTGTACTCTTTAGGTAATTCATTGTACATAAGGGCTAACTCAAAATTGTCTAAATCTTTACCTTCTTTGATAATTCTTCCGACTTTTACCAGTGTTCCAAGTGAAGACACATTTCCTACTTCTGGTAATGATGCCAAATAGTCATGTACTTTAAGAATTGTTTCCATTTTTTGGGAAGTAAACCAGTATTGTGCATCATTTTTTGATTGATCAAATTCTTCTTCAAAGCTATCTAATTGTAAGTTATCTTTAGGTTCTATCTGCGTATCACTTTGTGCTTTTGGAAATTTGATGACAATCTCCAAAGGCGTAGTTCCACCAAGGTTATTATCAATTTTCTTCATTCCTTGATAGATTTCGGTATTTTGTTTAAAATAATTAATAAAACTATTTTCAACTACAAGCCTTGTTGCTCCATAGATACTAAAAATGGCTAACGCTACAGCCATACTAATAACGACTTTACCATGATGTTCAACAATATTTGCAAATCTTGTATTGAGCGTAAAATGTGTATCAAATGTGAGTACAGGTTCTTTTTTATCCAATGCCATCATAATAGCAGGAAAGAGCAAATAGGTCATAATAAGCGAAATGCTCACTCCAATATTCATCATATTTCCCAAATCAATAATAGGCAAAATACCGCATGTCATCAAAGAACCAAAACCAACAACAGATGTTAAGATAACAAAGAAAGAAGGTGTTGCCATTCTTTCCAAAGTGATAGTAATTAATTCTTTTTGTGAAAAATCTGGATAAAGTGCATATTGTTCCCTATAACATACAATCAAGTGTATCACCAATGAAAGTGTCGTAATAAGCTGCATAGAAACATAATTAGAAGAAATAACCGTTACTTCAAGCCCCAAAAGAGCATTAATCCCTGTTGTAATAATAACAGCACAAAAAGAGATAACGATAGGCAAGACTACAAATCGTCTTTGTCTAAAAATAACCCATAGCATAAGTATCATAATCACTAAAATGGCAGTTCCATAAATAGCAATGTCGCCTTTAACAAAACTTATCATATCATCTGCCACCATCATCACTCCTCCTAAAAAGAGTTCTCCTTGGGTACGATATGGATTAAGTGTTGCCCGAACATTTTCAATCAAATGATGGGTTTTTTCTCTAGAAATATCTCTATAGGATTTAAATTCATTCTTGACAACCTCGTACTGTTGTTCTTCTTCTTTGGTTAAAACCCTCTCTTTTGCCTTTTGCATAAATTCATTGCGCGCATTAAGTAATTGCGTATATCTATCATCATCTTTTAAATTCACAATCATCGCAGTCGTTTTAAAATCACCACTAACAAGATTTTGTGAATAAATAGGGCTACTTGTAAGCTCTTTTTGTGCTAAGTCCTTATTAATATTTTTGGATTTGAGAGTTTGAATATTGCTGATAAGTTCTTTAATGGGTCTTGTAGGACTCTCCAACAAAGGAACATCAAGCAGTGTTATCATACTGTCTACACCATCTATAGAAAGAAGAGCATCTTTAAGGTTTTGTATCGTTTCTAATGTTTTATCCGAGAGTAGATAATCATTTGGACTAAAAGAGATAACTAGATAATCAGGGCTAATATAACGACCATGTACTTCGCGCGTTAATTTTAAATCCTTATCATCTTCCAATAAAAGCGTTTCAGCAGAGGCATCGATACTCAAATGAGTTGCATAGTAACCAAAAACTGCAGTAGCAATAACAACACCCAATAATACAGCTTTAAAGTACTTAACAATAAAGTTTATATACATTTTCAATAACATATCAATAGCTACTGTCGTTTTCGAAGTTTGTCAAATAATTTATCAGCTCCAGCCGTTGCTACGATTTCTGAAAATTGAGCACGATATGTCTGTACAAGACTCACTCCTGCGACTTCTAAATCATAAATTTTCCACACTTGTTGACCTTGCAAATAGTACTTAAAGATAACTTCCATATCTTCTTTTTTACTATGAATCACAGAGATAACCGAAATTCTATCTTGTTTAGTTTTTGAAGAACTCTTAATCTCCAACTTGTCGTTAGAATAACTTTTGAGCTTTTCTAAAAAAGCATCTTTGAGTTCTTTTTCAAAAAGCATACTAAACTCTTTGAGTTGAGAAACAGTGAGTTTTTGTCGATCGCTTTTATCAAGGCTTAATTTTGACATTAATTCAAAATCTATAACAGGATCTATTTTTTCCAAAATCTTCTGATTTTTTTCAATTTGATTCATTTTTTGATCTGCTATAAACATCGTAATATCATCTGCTCTTGTTTGCAAATCATCTTGAATGCTTTTGAGTTCGTCACCTAAAAGTGGCAATAACGCAAGCATTAATGCTACAATTATTTTTTTCATTGTTGTTCTATCCTTTGATTTTCTTCATACCTAAGTCAGAGATTAGGAATTAATTTTTTCTTTGATTATTTTTGCTTTTTGAGATATCTTTTCTATTTTTTGCGTAGGTGTTAAACGCTCATCCAATAAAACTTCTACAAAAACACTGCCTACAATCACACCATCAACACCTTGAGCTTTCTCTTGTGCAGTTTTCTCATTGACACCAAAACCAACAAAGAGAGGTGTTTGACTATAGGTTTTGATATACTCAATTGTCTTGCTCAAATCTTCACTGACTCCAGAGCCTGTAATTCCCGCATAAGCTACTAAATAGATAAACTCTTTAGCATGTTTAACAACCGTGGCAATGCGCTCTTTACTATCCGTTGGGGCTACAAAACTAATCAATGCACTATCATACTGATTCATCAATGGCACAAAAGGCAAAGACTCTTCGTGTGGTAAATCAGGGATAATAAAACCTTTTATTCCAAATTCTTGTGCTTTTTTGGCAAAGGTTTCAAGGCCTCTATGGTAAAAAGGATTAAAATACCCCATCCAGTAGGTTTCTATTTTTGGAGCAATGATTTGAGATATCTCAAAAAGTGTATCGATTTTAAAACCATTTTGCAATGCTTTAAGATTGGCTACTTCAATGACAGGACCATCTGCAACAGGATCCGAAAAAGGGATACCGAGTTCTAATTTATCAACGCCTGATTCCAAAAGTGTATCGACCAAATCTAACGAAAAATTCTTATCAGGAAATCCTGCTGTAATATACGCAACTAATTGTTTCACTCTTTCTCCAACACAAAAGGAACTTTTATAACAAGCGGATTAAGAACGGTAAAATAATCCGCATCTTTTTCCACATCTCTTCGATATTTTTCAAATTGATCACTCACCAGCAAAAGCCAATCTATAAAAGACTCACTCGCAGGACCTTTTAACATTCGTGCCTCTTCGACAACATCTTCACACAAAACAGCTAACTTTATAATAGGTTCTAACTTTAAAAATCCAGCGGCTGACTTCATATTGTGAAATATTCGAAATAGCTCTCCAATATTGTCTTCATAGCGCTCAATCTTATTAAGACCAATAATCAAAGGTTCCATATTTTCACACATAATGGCATAGTGAGAGATAAAATCCTCAACAATTTCAATGTCAAAATCAACTTCAAGTTGTGCCAAAATACCCATATAAGTTACCTCCGAAGTTCTCAATTGTACCATTTTTTAGATAAATTTTTCTTGTCATAAAATAGTGTATAATTCCACCATGAAAACAATCACAGCCATAAAAAATAATAAGGGTAAAATCCCCCTCACCGTTATCACAGCTTATGATGCACTTTTTGCCTCTTTATTTGATGGCAAGGTTGACATTATCTTGGTGGGCGATAGCCTCAATATGAGTTTCAATGCCGCCCCAGATACTCTTTCAGCAACGATGGAAGTGATGCTATATCACTCTAAAGCAGTATGTGCGGGTGCTAAAGATACTTTTATTGTAGTTGACATGCCTTTTGGAACTTATACTGATGAAAAAATTGCTCTGCTTAATGCTTCGCGTGTCTATACGGAAACAAAAGCACATGCAGTTAAAATCGAAGGTGGTGTTAGTAGAGCACCTATCATCAAAGCACTGACCCAAAACTCCATTGCCGTGATGGGGCATATTGGTTTGATGCCTCAGTATGTACGAAGTGAAGGTGGTTATAAAATCCGAGGTCGTACTGAAGAAGATATTTTAGAACTTATTGCAGATGCAAAAGCCGTCGAAAAAGCTGGTGCATTTAGTATGGTCATTGAGGGTGTTATGGCAGATGCTGCAAAACGCATTAGTGAAGCTGTAAGCATTCCTACTATCGGCATTGGAGCAGGCGTTGATACGGATGGTCAAGTCTTAGTATGGAGTGATATGTTAGGATTTTTTACCGCTTTTCAACCAAAATTTGCCAAGCGGTATCTTGATGGAGCTTCATTGGTACAAGATGCACTCGATTCTTATATTAAAGAAGTTCATGACCGTTCTTTCCCAGCACCTGAACACACTTATACAAAGTAACCTTGATGGAGCGCATTGTAGAAATAGAAAAAATCTCTTTTGAGAGTGAATATGAAAAAAGTCTTCGACCTACCAATTGGGATGGCTATATCGGGCAAGATAAAATTAAAAGAAACCTGCAAGTCTTTATCCAAGCGGCTCAAAAAAGAAGCGAATGTTTAGACCATGTCCTCTTTTTTGGACCTCCAGGACTTGGAAAAACAACTTTAGCGTATATCATTTCCAATGAAATGAATGCCAACATTAAAATCACCGCAGCCCCTATGATTGAAAAAAGTGGCGATTTGGCTGCTATTTTGACCAACCTTCAAGAAGGAGATATTCTTTTTATCGATGAGATTCATCGACTCTCCCCTGCTATCGAAGAGATCCTTTATCCTGCCATGGAAGATTTCAGACTTGATATCATCATCGGAAGTGGTCCAGCAGCACAAACGATTAAAATAGATTTACCCAAATTTACACTCATTGGTGCAACCACTAGAGCGGGTATGATAAGTTCACCGCTTCGAGACAGATTTGGGATGCACTTTAGATTGCAATTTTATAGCAAAGAAGAGTTAGCACAAATTATCGTACGAGCTTCTAAAAAATTAGAAAAACCTTGCTTTGATGATGCTTCAATCGAAATGGCTCGCAGATCTAGAGGCACACCTAGGATTGCTCTTCGGCTTTTAAAGCGTGTGAGAGATTATGCCGATGTGGGGAATGAAGATATTATCAGTAAACAAATGGCGCAATATGGACTTAATGAACTCGGCGTCAATGACCTTGGATTCGATGAGTTGGATTTAAAATATCTAGAGCTTCTTATTCAAACCAAAGGGCGACCTTTAGGGTTAAGTACTATCGCAGCCGCACTTAGTGAGGATGAAGGAACTATTGAAGATGTCATCGAACCTTATCTCTTAGCCAATGGCTATATCGAGCGAACAGCACGAGGGAGAATCGTCACGCCTAAGAGTTATGAGCTTTTTAGACTCACTCCACCCATATTACAAAATGGTCTTTTTGAGGAAACCCTATGAACGAACATCGCTTTTTTGTGACGGCTCTTTTTTTAGCGGTTCTATTTTCGATTATCAAGATCGGAAGAGCGTCGT
>JAQWCT010000044.1 GCA_028705785.1 Sulfurospirillaceae bacterium
TTTTGATATCTACATCGTGTAAAAATAAAGGTGTATCGGTATTAAAACCTATCTCGCCATCACTGTCACAAGTGATATCCCATAAAGAAGCTGAACGCGTTGGTACTTCATCTAGTCTGTCAAGTGGCATCACAGGGAAAGTTTGTCCTATGCCCCAAAAATCTGGTAAGCTTTGAAAGATTGAGAAGTTGACCAAATAGCGCTCTTGTACTCTCTCTTGAATATCAATAATCTCACTTAGTTTTTTATCAGCAACCAATCCTACCGCTTTTTTGATAATCAAATTAACCAAAACTTCAGTGTTAGAACGGTCTTGCAAATCGATATAACCCAAATCAAAAAGCGTCAATAACGATTCCATATGATCAATACTATCATGTAAAAATTCAAGTGCATTTTTACGGTTCATCGTACCCAACAGGTCATAAAGCTCTTGAACGAGAGGAGGATTTGTTTCTTTGAGTTTGAGTTTTTCATCGGTATATTCTTGTGAAAACAACTCAAGGACTGGTGCTACGATGACGGCATGGTGTGCGGCAACAAAACGACCTGATTCGATGAAAATATCGGGTTCTGGAACATTTTTGCGGTCGGCTATATCTTTTAAAAGATAAACCACATCATTCGCATACTCACTGAGGGTATAGTTTTTATGAAGCGTTGTTTTATGTTGTGAATATTCTACCGCTAAACCACCACCAAGATTGATAGCTTTAAGCCCAGTAGCCCCCATTTTGCAAAGTTCTGCATAAATATTACCTGCTTCTCTTAGTGCTTTTTTAAGAGGTGCAATATCGGTAATTTGAGAGCCAATATGGAAATGAATCATCGTAAATTTTGGTAATAACCCAGCATCTCTAATCATATTTACCGCTTCAAGAAGCTCTGTTGAAGTGAGTCCAAATTTAGAATTAATACCGCCACTTTTTGCCCAAATACCAACACCTGAACTATGTAAACGGATACGAAGACCAATGTTTGGAACACACCCAAATCTGTCTTTTGCGATAGAGATGATACTTTCTAATTCATTGAGACCTTCTATTGTCAAGGTAATATTATGTCCCATCTCCGCTGCGATAAAGCCTAGAGAGATCATTTCATTGTCTTTAAAGCCATTGACGGTGATATGAGCATGAGGATTATTGTATGCCATAGCTAAGATAAGCTCTGCTTTACTACCAGCTTCTAGTCCATAGTGATATTTTTTTCCCAAAGTTACGAGATTTTTCACAAAATTAGGGAATTGATTTACTTTGAGAGGATAAACAGCATTAAAACTTCCCTCATATCCAAATTCTTTTTTGGCATCCGCAAAACTTTTATAAATCATGCGAATCTGTTTTTGAATTAAATGAGGAAAGCGCAATAAAATAGGACCTCTAATGCCATCTTTTCGTATCTCTTTGATAATCTCTATGATGGAGGGTTCACATCCTGTATTGACATTAACTTTACCATCTTCGATAAAAAAGTTATCATTTCCCCATGTTTTTATGCCATAATCCAACATATTCTCCTTAAAAATTCTCTAATTTAATCATTTTTTCTTCTTTACTTTCTAAGTCTTTGACCCAAACAACACCCTTAGAAAGCTCGTCTTCACCGATACATACACAAAATTTTACATAGTTTTTATCTGCATTTGAAAGATGTGATTTGAGTGATTTTGGTTCATACTGCGTAAGAACTTTTGAAGTCTCTCGTTTTTGAATCACTAGGTTATAGACAACACTTTTAGCTTCTTCGCATAAAGCGCCAATGTAATATCCCTCACGCTTAACTTCAGGCATTTTTACCAATTCCATCAATCGCTCAATCCCCATGGCAAATCCTACACCAAAAGTAGGCTTTCCATCTAAAAATTCGACTAACCTATCGTATCTGCCACCACCAGCAATGGCACTTTGTGCACCGATTTCATTGCTAACAAATTCAAACGCCGTTTTGGAGTAATAATCAAGCCCACGAACCAATTTTGGATTGACCACATAAGCGACATTAAACTGGTCTAAAATCGACCTAAGTGTTGCGAAATCTTCTTTACATGTAGAGCATAAGTGCTCTACTATCAATGGTGCATCCGCAAGGAGTATTTTACAGTGCTCATTTTTACAATCAAGCACGCGAATAGGATTAGTCAGTTTTCGTCTTTGACAATCTTCACATAGTCCATCTAGTGTTTCTAAAAATTGAACCAATTTTAGCTTATACAAAGGCATACAAGCAGGGCATCCCAAAGAGTTAATTTCAAGAGTGTATCCAATCCCTAAAGATTCAAAAATTGCTTTAAGCATTAAAATGATGGTTGCATCTTCTCTCACACTTCCCTCACCAAATGTTTCTGCACCAAACTGGTGAAATTGTCTTAAACGACCTTTTTGTGGGCGTTCATAACGAAACATAGGACCGTGATAGAAAAATCGTCTAACACCACCGGCTTTATCAAATTTTTGTTGTATAAAAGCTCGCACAACGCCAGCCGTACCCTCAGGTCTTAAACAAACATCATTTTCACCTTTGTCGATAAACTGATACATCTCTTTACCAACAATATCACTACTCTCGCCCACACTGCGCTTAAAGAGTGCTGTCTCTTCCAAAATAGGCGTTTCGATAAAAGAAAATCCATAATTTTGAGCGATTTTGGTACAAGTCTCGATGATGTGCGCATAAATCTCGCTAGTAGGGCTTATCGTATCTTTCATTCCACGAAGTGCATTAATCATATAAAAATTCCTCAATTGCGGTATAAATAGTCTCTCGCTCAAGCGAAGCATCAACTTCTAAAACTTGAATTGGTAAAGCTTTAACAATGGTGCGCATTATATCTTGAATCTGTAACAAATAGCTTACACCTCTTTGTTCAATCACATCATGCTCTTTACCACTGAGTCTTGCGTTAAGAAGCTCCTTATTGGTCAAAAAAAGCACTATCTTATCAGGATAAGTTCCATCCAAGGCAAAACGATTAAGTTGCAATAAGAATTCCGCGTCGCTACTAGGGTGATTTGCCATGGCATACGATATACCAGAGACAAAGCCTCTATCACTAATAACCATTCTTTCTTTCCTTGCCTCTTTGACTACGGTATCGTAATGCAAAGCACGATCAGCTAAAAAGAGGAAAAGTTCTGCATTAAAAGAGAGTTTATCCTCGCCTTCCAACAAAATCTGTCGCAATTTTTGTCCTGTCTTAGTGCCACCAGGCTCTTTTGTAGCGATAACGCCCTCATGTCTTTCCTGAAAAAACGCTACTTGGGTACTTTTACCTGTTGTATCAATCCCCTCGAAAATTACATACATGTAAGGCTTTTTACGAGGTAAGGTTTGATAACATGTGGGATGAGATGATTGACATTGCCACCATGTTTAAAGATGGATCGCACCACAGAAGAGCTTATAAAAGCATGTTCAAGGCTAGGCATTAAGTAAACCGTTTCTAATTCTTTCCATAGTGATGCATTGGCATAACCCATCTGGAGTTCATATTCAAAGTCACTGACCGCTCTTAGTCCTCGTATCATCACATTAATCTCTTTTTGCTGCGAAAAATTGACGAGTAATCCATCAAAAGGCTCAACTTCAACACCTTCCATATCACAAGTGGCCGCTTTTGCCATTTTAACACGGGTTTGTATATCAAACATAGGTCGTTTTTCTTCCGATATTGCCACTGCAACAAGAACTTTATCAAAAAGCTTTTTAGCACGCTTAATAACATCCATATGACCATTGGTAATAGGGTCAAAAGTACCAGGATAAATGGCTATTCGTCTCATGCACCCTCCCATCTTTTAAATAGTGTATGTTCAATACCCAAAAGGTCAAACCACTTGCCAATCAAAAAATTTTCCATATCTTCAAGTGTTTTAATATCTGCGTAATAACCTAAAATTGGTGGTGCAATATGTATACCAATGGTAGAGAGTTTTAACATATTTTCTAAAGCAATCGGAGAAAATGGCATTTCACGAGGAGCGAGTAGAAGAGGGCGCTTTTCTTTAATCATCACAGAAGCACTTCGCGTCAATAAGTTATCAGCTATGCCATAAGCAATTTTAGCCAGCGTATTCATACTACAAGGGATAATCACCATGGCATCACTTTTAAATGAACCAGAAGCACTAATCGCACCAATATTTTCATCATCCAATAAAAAAATATTCTCTTCTTTTTCAAAAACAACTTTAGCGTGCTCTGAGATAATGACATATTTTTCGATTTCTTTTGGCAACGCTTGGATAAATTTTATGCCAAGTTCAACACCACTAGCGCCACTTATACCTACAATCAGTTTTTTCATTCGAGTATTATCGCTTCTTTATAAGATACAATCTTTGCGTTCAGCGTCTTCCCTTGTTCTGTTTTTATTTTAACTACTTCACCAATATTGGCATCTTCAAGCAATGTCGCTTGAACTTCTATCCTCAAACCACCTTCTTGCAAAAGTGCTTTAATCGTCTCTTTTTTACTCAAATCTTTTTTGGTCTCCAGCATACTATCTGTAAATATACTTCCCTCTTTAATATAACTTTTTATCATCACATTTCGAGGTATTTCACCTAAAAGTGCCCTTGATGGCAATCCTTCAAGCGAGATAGACACTTTCTCATAATCATCACTTGAAAGGATTTTACCGTTAAGCAAATTATGTTTTGCTTTAAACACTTCTATCTTCGCATCTAGCGTATAATAAAAATAAATTTTTTTTTCTTTGTCACCTATTTTAAAAATACCCATAAAAGAACCTGTATTCTTTTTAAGCCTCGTTTCGGGTATAGAGATGGCTGTTAATGTATAGCGAGAAAAGTCGCTAGGAAGAGAGGATTTGATAGAAATAATAGGCATCGTTTCTATGATAATATAAGGGGATTCTTCTTGTATTTTTTTTAAAAAAGCATTGGTGATTTCAACTTGCTTACCCATCATGTTACAATTGCGTTTAAAAACGATGACTCCCTCACTACTATCAATAACACTTATATTTTTATCGCTAAAAATCGAAATGACTTGAGAAGAGGGAATGGTGTAATGAGCTCTGTCTTTGGGAATAGTGAGAACTTGAAAATCATCCTTACCCTTGTAACCAAAGAAAGAAGCATTGAGTATATTTTGTTCAATACAATAAACTTTATCAATCAATATTTCATTTGAAAAAAGAGAAGATAGTAAGAAGAAGAAAAGAAGAATGGAGCGGGAAACGAGGTTCGAACTCGCGACCCCGACCTTGGCAAGGTCGTGCTCTACCACTGAGCTATTCCCGCAAAACGGACGAAATTCTACCAAAAAAAACCCTTTGTGTCAAATTGCGATAAAAGAAGATTTATTTTATCACAATTTAATTTCAAAGGGCTTAGAATTCGTCGTTAAACTTTAAACATATTGATTTCACGCTCTAATTCAGCGGTAGAGATATTAAGTTCTTTAGACACACTAATAAGATTATCAGCAATTTTTTTATTTTCATGTGCAAGCCCAGTTGCTTCTTCTACGCCATGGGTAAGTTCATCGATTTCCTTAGAAATGCGTACAGCTTTTTCATAAGCAATATTGGTAATCTCTAAGCTTTTAGAAGTTTTTTCTTTCGTTTCATTTGCCATGGTAGAGATTTTAATGGCATTTTCATTGAGTTCGACCACTTTTTCGCTATTATCTTTAATATTTTCACTAGCACTTGAAACACTTTGAACAACAATACTAATCGTTGCATCAATTTCAGAAAGTGATTTTTGTGTTCGCTCCGCTAATTTTCGCACTTCATCCGCAACAACAGCAAATCCTCTTCCGTGTTCACCAGCTCGCGCTGCTTCGATAGCCGCATTAAGCGCTAAAAGATTAGTTTGGTCAGCGATATCTTTAATCATCTCTAAAACAGATCTAATTTGCGTTGTTTGTTCTGCTAGGTCGTGCATTTGAGAAGAGATATGTTGTTCATCTTGACTCACACGATTGATACTTACAACAATATCATCAAGTGTTGCAATCATCATATCAAGCATTTCATAATCTTCTTTCATATAAGCAGCCGATGTTTCAGAAATATCTCTGGATTCTTGTAACTCTTTATTGATTTTTGAAGTCACAAGTTTGACATTATCAACAATTTTATCTTGATCTTGGGCTAATTTCGTAATTTGATCTGATGATATTTGCATACTCTTATTAATCTCACAATTAGATGCCATCGTCATTTTAGCTTTAATCATGGCTTGTTGCAGTGTTGTAATTAATACATTGATATTATTACTAATTTCACCTATTTCATCATGATTGCAAACGAATATCGGCTTATTTAAAGCAAGGTCTTTCGTAATATCTGCAAGGTGATCACCAATCCGCTTAATGCGTTTAACGAGATATCTGCTAACAGATAAAAGCAATCCGGAGGTAATAAATAAAATCAAGAGTGATAGAATAACAACAATATAAAGATTTTTATCAAGTTTTCCACTGATTTCAACACTAATGTCTTTAACTCTTTTACTGGTAAATTTAGAAATATTATCAAATCGTTGACTGATATATTTACAACTCGCCTCCATCTCAACCGCCATATCACCTATATCATCTCTATGATCTTGAACATATAAATCAAAAATCTTCTTATAGTTTGGAAGAATTTTATCGGTATACATTTTATATGCTTCATTTAAATTTTGTTTTAAAACAGGATCATTATAGAAGTCACTCTTTAATGCTTTGGCAAAAAATTCATTCATCTTTTTTTCTGTCAATAAAATTCTATCTTTAGCTTGGCCTGTAGGCAAAAACTCACTGGTTACATGAATAAGGTCATTTAAAATTGTCTCAAATGTGCTTCTTGCGTCACTAATTTCATTGTCAGGAACAACATTTTTTGCATAAATGGTTTCTAAAGAACTTTTACCAACAACGCTAGAATTGATACTTACAAAAGAGAGAATTGCCAGTCCTAAGACAGTAATAAGAGAGATAAAAAGAAGCTTTGTAGAAATTTTTATGTCTTTAAACATAACACACCTTTGTAATAAAATAATTTTTAGACACTCACATAATACCTAGAAAAATATCGTAAAGTCAAGTTTACTAAACTAATTTTTAAATGATGCTTTTTCTTGAGAAAAGATTGTCAGCATTGGTAAAATCTTTATATTATCACCCTCTCGAATCAGACTTGTTGCATCATCGGTGATAAGTATCGCTGTACTATTTACAAGGGGAGCAATCATACCAGAGCCATATTTATTTTCACCATATACTTTAAATTCTCCATTTTTCAACTCACCTAAAACAATATTGACACGACCTGCTTTTACTTTAAATGTTACTTTATTAATAGCGTTAATATAGTCAAAATTAAAAAATTTTTGACCTTGCAGTTTTTTCAAAACGGGAACTAGGAACAGTAGTGCATTAACAAATGCTGCTAAGGGATTCCCTGGCATTGAAGCAACAATGGTTTCGCCCATCTTGCCCATCATTGTTGGTTTGCCTGGTTTAATGTTAATACCATGAAAAGAGGCTTCAAACCCATTTTCAACGAGTGCTTTTTCAACAAAATCAGCTTCACCCATACTAACGCCTCCACTGGTCACAATGGCATCATAGCGTTTCATCTCACTAAGATAGCGTTTTGCTTCATCAAGGTTATCGGGAATAACACCACCATAATGTGCTTTGAAACCATGTTCAGTAAGTAATGCTATTAAAGAGAGAGCATTGACATCATAAATCTCATCTTCACTAGCTTCTTCCCAAGGCTTTTTAAGCTCATCCCCTGTAGAAAAAACAGCAATATGTAGTTGTTTATAAACCTCTATATGCGCTATACCTTGCGATGCCAACAATGCTATCCCTCTGGCATTTAAAACTTCACCAGCACTAAATAGTTGTGAACCTACTTCTTGTTCTTCTCCTTTAAACCGAAAAGCATTTCCCCTCTTTACATGTAAAGGAATTTGGGATTGTCTATCATCATAAAAAAGACAATCCTCAAAAGGAATAATCGTGTCAGCATCCAAAGGAACTTTTGCACCTGTCATGATTTTATAACATTCATTTTTCCCTAAACAAGCTTCTATAACATCGCCTGCTAAAATGGTTGCTTTAATGTTAAGTGTTTTCCCCGCATCTTCATGTTTGATAGCAAAACCATCCATCGCAGCATTATTATAAGAGGGAAGATTTTTCTTACATGTAATATTTCTCGCTAGCGTTCGCCCCAATGCTTCGAAGATAGATACCCATTCATGTGGCGGTTTTGTAGAAACAAGTTTTAAAGACCTGTCTATGGCTTCATCAAAGCTAACCGAAGTCTCTTTTTTCATCTTTATTCCTCAAGTCTCTCGATATGTGCACCCAATTTTGAAAATTTACCCTCAAGGTTTTCATAGCCACGATCCAAATGGTAAATACGGTGTATCTTTGTTGTGCCATCAGCAACAAGTGCCGCTAAAATAAGCGCTGAACTAGCCCTCAAATCTGTTGCCATCACATCAGCCGCATTGAGCTTTGCTTTCCCCTCTACCGTTGCACTATGTCCTTTAAGCTTAATGTTTGAGCCCATTCTCGAGAGTTCACTCACATGCATAAAACGGTTTTCAAATAATCGTTCATCAATGATACTCGTCCCCTTGGCTTGGGTACAAAGCGCCATAAATTGGGCTTGGAGGTCTGTAGGGAAGCCTGGATATTCTGAGGTTTCGATATCGGATGGTAAGATTTTCTCTGCAGGGTGAATGGTGAGTGTATCTTTAGTTTCATCTATTTTAAAGCCCATTTGTTCGAGCTTGAGAATGACTGCTTCAAGATGCTTTGGATTGACATTTTTTAAAGTGATTTTAGATTTTGTAATAGCTCCTGCACACAAATAAGTTCCCGCTTCAATGCGATCAGGAATGACAGAAAAATCTTGAATGTCTAAAAGTTTTCCACCACTTCCTTTGATGATTAACTTAGAACTCCCAATACCCTCAATGCTGACACCTCCACTAGCCAAAACTTCACATACTTGAACTACTTCAGGCTCTTTTGCCACATTAACAAGCGTGGTTGTCCCATGAGCAAGTGCTGCTGCCATAATGATATTTTCACTTCCTGTTACGGTTACTTTATCAAAAATAATCGTAGTGCCTTGTAGGCCTTTAGGTGCTTTTGCTAACACATAACCTTGTTTAATTTCGATGACTGCGCCCCTTTTTTCCAATGCCTTAAGATGCAAATCAATAGGTCTTTGACCAATGGCACATCCCCCAGGTAATGAAACTTCACAATGTCCAAAACGCGCTAAAAGTGGTCCTAAAACAAGGATAGAAGCTCGCATTTTTCGCACGATATCGTAATTTGCACAGGCTGAATTAACACTAATGGCATCAATATCCACTGTGTTATCTTTACATGTAGAAACTGCGCCTAGGTTTGTTAAGAGTTGAAGGAGTGTTTTAACATCGGCAACTTCAGGAATATTGGTGATATTTAATTTTCTTTTTGAAAGTAGGGTGAGCGCTAAAAGTGGTAATGCGGCATTTTTTGCTCCCGAGATGGCGACAGACCCACTGAGTTTTTGTTTTCCTTTAATGGCTAGATAATGCATCAATTGTTTTCCTTTTAAGATATTAAAGCAATTGTATTCAAAATATGATTAATTTTTCTACGAATTATCATTAAATTTTTGCTAGAATGACGAGAGTTATATTTTAAGGCAAAAAATGATTGTAGAACAATTTTTATTGACAACTAAAAATATGGTCTTAACGCATCTTTACTTTGACGAAAAAAGATTGGACATTTTTGACGCACTTAAAAACACTCATCCTCATTTTCAGACATACGATATTCAAGGTGATATTCAAAAAATACCTACTTCAGACTTTTTCTTTATCGAAATAGGAGAAAGCACTAAAGACAAATTAAAAATCTTACTTGGCGTTTTAACCAAACATAAACCCATAGCCACTTATCTCTTTGCCGATGATGTGGAAAATCGACTTCTTTTAAAATTTGCATTACATTTTGGCATTGCCGATGTTCTTCCCCTTGATAATCACGAAACACTCCTTGCCTCTATTTTTACAAAAAATCCCAATAAACTTGATGATAAACTCAGTATTTTTAATAAAATAGCCATTGGAAATACAATAGAACATTGTTTTCCCTTCTTTATTTTTAAAGATGACTCATTGATTTATGCTAATACTAAAGCACAAATACTCTATGAAGAGACCAATTTAAGCGTTATTGAAGAACGATTATTGAGTGATGAAGACCTTTTTAAACTTTTGCAAAATGACAAAGAAACGCAATTAAGTCTTACCTTTGAAAATGATGCCAATGAAAAAATAGATTACCTTTGCTTCATTAAATCTTTCCCACCCAAAAATGAAAAAATTTTATCTATGATTCCATACAAATTGGAAGAACGAGTCAACACTTCAGTGATGTTCAATCGATTTGACTTTATTGAAACACTCAAAGATAAATTAGCAGAACAAAGTATCGGTGACAAACGAACCTCTTTTATTTTAATTAATATTTCTAACTTGGATAAATTAAATCAACTGTTTAAAAGTACTGTTCTCCACGAATCGTTTAAAAAGTTTTTAAATAAGATTTTTCACCTCAAAGAAGAAAACCAAGAAGTCGTACAATGGAGTCCAAATCTTTATATTATTGTGTGTGAAAATCTTAGTTTTGAAAGAGTTTGCGAACAAACGCGCTATGTACAACAAGAACTTATCAATGTAACGGTAGAAGAAAAAATCACTCCCATTATTATATCCTCAGCGCTTATGGCAAACCATAGTGATTTAAATGAAACGCTAGGATACATTGAAAAAATAAGTATCAAAAAAATGCTCCCAGAAGATATTGAAAAAGTCAACTTTTATCAGATTGATTATCTTGAAAATATCCTAGATGAACAAGAACAAATTTCTTATTTGATGCGCAATTGCGTGAATAACAAAATTCCTATTAAGCTTTTAAATATTTACAAAGGTCTATGTATCAATACAAACTCTCATATTTTGAAAATAAACGAAGACACTTACCACCTTTATTGTGAAAATTTACAAGGCTATGCTATGCAATTAGAGGGTGATACTGTTCTTCAAGCACCTAACTTTTCAAAAGATATCAAAGCAGAAGTTTCATTCGTAGATATCAAAAAATCATTGGTTATTCTTAAAAATCTAACCTTTACACAACATAGTGCCAACAATAGACAACATACAAGAGTTCAAACGAGCATTCGTACACCCATCTTAATAAAATATGGTAACAAAGCCTCTGCACAAGGTGAAATTTGCGATATTTCAGTCAATTCTGTCGCTATTAGAGTGAGTAAATCCATTAAAGAAGATATTAAAAATCAAACGATTAAACTTAATTTCTCATTGCCAAATGAAGAGGGAGAAAATGGGTATATTGTGATGGATATCGAAGCAAAGGTCACTTTTGTCGCACAGCATGATGAGTATACTAAGGTTGTGGTGATGCTAGGTGCCCTTCATAAGCCTTATGATGATTATCTATTACATTACATGTACACACGCCAAAAAGAGTTGATTTTGGAAATACGAAGAGCGAGTAAAGTCTATAATTAGAGATGATTGATAATACTAGCGTTATAAGCAGCGCCAAAACCATTATCGATATTGACAACACTCACGCCACTTGCGCAACTATTGAGCATCGATAAGAGAGCAGCAACACCACCAAAACTAGCACCATAACCAACACTTGTAGGTACAGCAATGACTGGTTTATCTACTAATCCACCCACCACACTTGCCAGCGCACCCTCCATCCCTGCGATAACAATAATAACTTTAGCTTGGCGGATAATAGGTAGATACGAAAACAATCGATGAATACCTGCAACACCCACATCAACGATTTTTTCCACGCGATTTCCTAATATTTTGGCCGTCTCATACGCTTCTTCAACAACATACATATCTGAAGTCCCAGCAGCGATGATGGCAATATAACTATCTGGTGGAATTAGCGTCGTTTTTTCAATGGTGATTGTTCTTCCTAAAACATTGTATTTTGCTTCTGGGCAAATCTGTTTTATCACTTCATAGGTTTGACTATCTGCACGGGTGGCTAAAATATTACTGCCTTTTTCAACCATTTTTTGGACAATCTGCCTCATTTGATCAGGTGTTTTTCCCTCCGCATAAATCACTTCAGGATAACCTGTTCGAAGAGAGCGATGATGGTCTATTTTGGCAAAGCCTAAATCTTCAAAAGAAAGGCTTTTAATTTGCTCCATAGCATGAGAAATATCAATCGTATTATTTTGAATACCCTCTAAAAGTTGGTATAACGCTTCTGTTTGCAATATTAACGCTCCTGTACCAAATCTAATGTTACATGTAAAAACCCAAGTTCTTTCAAGTAGGCTACGATTGTATCATATTCACTATCTTGCAACAACCTCAATTTATCTTTTCGCGACATTTCCAAGCGAATCATACCCTCGTCAAACCGAACCCTCATACAAGCATAACCCTTAGCTATCATCCAAGCTTCTGCCATCGCGACTTTTTCCATGGCTTGAAAAGATAAAGGTTTATCATACGGAAATCTTGTCAAAAGACAGGCATAAGAGGGCTTATCCCAAGTGCTTAAGCCTAATTCGCGAGAAAGTTCTCGTATCTCAGCTTTAGTCAGTCCAACTTCCAACATAGGTGTTTTAATCGACAACGCTTCTAAAGCAACTCTTCCTGGTCGATGTTCAAACGAATCATCAACATTACTTCCCTCCGCAACATAAGCCATTTCTTTTTGTATTGCGAATGCCAAAAGATGTTTAAAAAGAGTGTATTTACAAAGATAACATCGATTTTGGGGATTGCTATATATGCTTTCCAACATAGGAAGTGCTAGCACTTCATGCGAAGCGCCTATCTCTATGGCAATTCTTTTGGCATCAGCAATTTCCCATGATGCGATATAAGGCGTCGCCACAGTTACCCCAATCGCCTCAACGCCCAATACATCACTGGCTACTTTAAGTAAAAAAGTACTATCAACCCCTCCTGAAAAGGCGACAACCATACTTTTAAGGGAGGCGATATTTTCTCTTAATTGGTTGTATTTGGTGTACATTTTTCATCCATGATTATACGAATTTCATTATATATTTTCATAATTGTAATGTTATGCATAAGAGCTGCCGCTTTACAATCTTCATATTCTGCTTTATATCGAAGCATTTTTCCATGGTAATAAACACATTTAACATGGATGTTTCCATAGCTTGTTTCTAAAAGTATATTTTGACGCTCCAGAGCTATCTTTTGAACAACTTGTCGTCGAAGTCCAATGGAAGTTGTTTCTTGAAGTATCACCTCGATTATCTTAGGCTCTAACGCAAGAGGAGAAAGTACACTCAATTTAACCCCTAAACGATTTTTTTTAGTCACAATAGGTGTTGTAAAAACATCAAG
>JAQWCT010000045.1 GCA_028705785.1 Sulfurospirillaceae bacterium
TCCTATTAAAACTTTGGCGGCAAGTGGTATTGGTGATTTTAGAATGATTTTAAATTGGAATGAAATTAATGCACCACTTCGCAAAAATGTGACAACGGATGAAGTTGGTAATAGCGGTATGTATCTTTTAAGTGACCTCGCAAGCGGTGTTACAGGTGAAATTCACTATGTGGACGCTGGATATAGCATTATGGGTATGGGAATGGATGAAGTGGACGCGGAGGGCCATACGGTACTTGCGTGGGATAACCAAAAGTAGTTATTGATGATGGCATTAACACTACGCAAAATTTTGTATGTGGTGTTGATGCTTTTGCTTATTTCTATCATTTCTTTTGGGGCTATTCATTTAGCTCCCAACTCTTTTTTTGCCAGTGGTGAACTCAATCCTAACATTACCCCAGAATCATTAGAGCAACTCAAAAAAGTTTACGGCCTTGATAAATCATTGCCGATGCAGTTTATTGCTTGGTTTCAAGCGATGCTTAGACTTGATTTTGGTATCTCCTTTGCGAGTGGTAAGGCGGTAAGAGATGAGATTTTAAGCAGGCTTCCTATCACGCTTTTGATGAATGTGGTGAGTATTGTTTTAGTCTTTGTTTTATCTCTTTATTTTGGGATTCGCTCCGCAATGAAAAGAGGCAGTTATGATAGTGCTATTAAGCAATTTGCACTGATTAGTTATGCAATGCCCTCATTTTATCTTTCCCTTCTTTTGGTGATGTTTTTAGCTGTTTATTGGAAAATTTTCCCCATTTCTGGGCTACATTCGGTAGATGTAGGAACGGGGCTAAAATACTATTTGGATATGGCATGGCATTTGGTTTTGCCTATCTTTGTCATGGTTTTTGGAGGTCTTGGGAGTTTGATTTTATATGTGCGAAGTCTTACACTCAACATTTTAAAAAGTGATTATATCTTTTTTGCGCGAAGTCGTGGCGTTGAAGGAAGTGCGCTGTTGCGACATTTTATCTTGCCCAATCTCTCACCACCACTCATTACGATTTTAGGGCTTTCTTTGCCTGGTCTTATTGGGGGCAGTGTGATTTTAGAGTCAATATTTGCCATTAATGGGATGGGATTACTTTTTTATCAAAGTGCTTTAAGTCGCGATTATCCTGTGATTATGGGGATTTTGATTATTTCTTCTTTGTTGACATTGCTCGGAAATATGGTGGCGGATTTAGTTCTCAGTAGACTCAATCCCCATTTTAAAAGAAAAAATTAGGAGAAAAAATGAAACAAATTGTATTAGTCTTAATGGTTGTGTTATTGAGTGGATGTGCTACTTGGCAAGGCGTTAAAAAAGATAGTAGCGATGGTTGGGAATGGACAAAAAGTAAGGTAAATAATGGTGCAGAGTATGTTAAAGAGAAGACAGAATAGTGTTTACATGTAGAAGAAAAACTTCTACATGTAAAGGTTTTTTAATTATAGATTTCCGAAAAGATTTTTAAGTGCATTAGGGTCTTTTTGAGGTTGATCATCTTTGATTGTTCCATCACTTGGTGTGGAAGCACCTGATTCTACCAGTTCGATATCAAGACCACAAAGCATAGAGGTAAGTCGGATATTGATACCACTTTTACCAATCGCTTTTGATTTTTGGTCACTGGGGAGTGTCACGATAGCTTTGCCATTTTGAATTTTTACATTCGAAATCATCGCGGGACTAAGTGCTCTTGCAATAAAAATCTCAGGAATGCTTGAAAACTCAATACAATCGATATTCTCATCATGCAATTCTTTACTAACCGCATTGATTCTTACTCCTCTGGTTCCAACCGTCGCACCTACTGCGTCGATGTTTGGATGCAAGGATAAAAGTGAAATTTTTGCTCTCTCTCCTGGAATTCTAGCACTTCCTACGATTTTGATAAGTCCATCTTTGATTTCTGGGACTTCAAGTTCCAGTAAGGATTCTAAAAATTTAGGACTGGTGCGAGAAAGTTCTACATACATTCCTTGTGATTTGTCAATAAGGACTTTGCGAATAACACTTTTGACAACATTGCCAACTTTAAACTTTTCACCTTTGATACGATTTTTCCTTGGAAGTACTGCTCTTACTTCATCAATCTCGATATAGGTATTTTCATCATTATCAACTCTGGCTACGGTTCCAAAAACAGTTTTTCCCACAAGGTTTTGGTATTTTTCAAAGATATTATTTTCAAGAAGTCTTTGTATATGGTACTCTAACTCTTTTTGAAGGGTCGCAGCAGCTGTTCGTCCCAAGTTATCAAGGGGAAGTTCATAGGTGAGCTCATCGCCGATTTCGACCTCAGGGTCAATCTCTTTGGCTTCTTTAATACCAATAAAATTTTCATTTCCACCAAGGAGTCGTTCATCTTCGGGTGGCACGACAATCACTTTTTGATAAAGCTTCAAAGTTTTAGTTGCAGGGTCTATTTCAGCGCCATATTCATACTGTGCACCATAGATTTTTTTAGCAGTTTTTACAAGTGCAACAGTTACCGTGTTTCGCACTTCTTTGATGTCGAGCCCTTTTTCATGGGCAATGGATTCTATAATGTCTACGATTTTTTCCATGAGGTTTCCTTAGTAATGATGCATGTTTTTATTTATCTAAAAATGGTTCGCAATAATAAAAAATTTAAAGGAATTTTAAAAGACTGCGAGGAAGAAACGAGATTATAGCCAAAATCTTCTTTTATTTTCTTTATATGGACTTTAATCAGGAATTTATTGAAAACAAAGTATAATCCGCGATATATCCGTGTCTATTTTTAAATGGGTACGATAATTTTCTCTATGAAAAGAGGTTTACAATGGAAATTAAATTAGCCAGAAATGAAATTAATGGAAAACCAAAAACAATCACACTGGAAAAAGTGACTGAAATTATTGATAAAGATGGACAGAAAATTTTCTATTTTGACAAAGAAAATTCACACAAAGATTTGGTTGCGTTGGTAGAACATTTTGAGACTAAAGGCTTTAGCGTTTATCTAAGAGAGATTAAATATGGCTTGGGTGAGGGTGATTATATGTATGAAGTACATATACTCTAAGGTGTTGGATTGATTTTAAAAGAAGCGAAAAAACTTTATATTGAAACACTCGGTTGTGCGATGAATGTGCGAGATTCAGAGCATATTATCGCCGAACTGGGTGATAAAGAGAATTATGTTTTATGTGACAATGTCCTTGATGCGGATTTGATTTTAATCAATACTTGTAGCGTGCGTGAAAAGCCTGTAAGCAAGCTTTTTTCTGAAATTGGAAAATACAATAAACGCAAAAAAGAGGGCGCTAAAATAGGTGTTTGTGGTTGTACTGCAAGTCATTTGGGTGATGAGATATTTAAACGCGCTCCTTATGTGAGTTTTGTTATTGGCGCACGCAATGTTTCAAAAATCGCAGAAGCTGTGAATACCCCACGATTTTTAAGTGTTGATACAGACTATGATGAGAGTACTTATGCTTTTGGGGAATTTCGCAATAGTTTGTATAAAGCGTATGTTAATATCTCCATTGGTTGCGATAAAAAGTGTACTTACTGCATCGTTCCACAAACCAGAGGTGATGAACTCTCTATCCCTCCCGAACTTATCATTAATGAAGCAAAAAAAGCGGCTCAAAGTGGCGCAAAAGAGATTTTTCTTTTAGGCCAAAATGTTAATAACTATGGTAAAAGATTTAGTCAAAAAAGAACGGATATGATTGATTTTCCTGATTTGCTCAATCAAATTAGTGAGATCAAAGGTGTTGAGCGCATTCGTTTTACCTCTCCACATCCTTTACATATGGACGATAAATTTTTAGAGACTTTTGCCAATAACCCCAAAATTTGTAAATCTATGCACATGCCATTGCAGAGTGGTTCAACGCATATTTTAGAACAGATGAAACGCGGATACACGAAAGAATGGTTTTTAAATCGTGCACTTAAACTTCGCGCTATGGTTCCTGATGTGTCGATTAGTACCGATGTCATCGTAGCCTTTCCTGGAGAAAGCGATGCAGACTTTGAAGATACGCTTGATGTTATGAGACAAGTCAAATTTGAGCAAGTTTTTGCTTTTAAATACTCTGCAAGACCACTCACCAAAGCTGCAGAATTTGAAAATCAAATAGACCCTGAAATTGGTTCTCAAAGACTTGAAAAACTGCAACTCATGCAAGATGATATTTTAGATGAGATATCTTGTGCCCATCAGGATAAAATTTATCCAGTCTATATCGAAGAGCTTCGCAATAGTGGATTTTTAGCAGGAAGAAGTGACAATAATGCACTGGTACAAATTAAAGGTGACGAAAGTTTACTCGGTCAAGTCGTCAATGTCAAAATTACCAATCCAAAACGGTTAGCATTGTATGGCGAAGTTGTTCTCTAAACAATCGTTGAGAAGAGTTTTAATTTGGATTCTACCTGCACTTTCTTTTGTCTTAATTAAGTTAATTTACCTTACATGTAAGAAAAAATTTTACATTGAAAAAAATGGCTCTGCAACACCTAGTATTTATGTGTTTTGGCATGGAGAGCTTTTGCTAGTAGCGTTTGCCTATATCCATTATGCCAAAAGAACCTCATTGGATGCGATGATTAGTCGACATTTTGATGGTGAACTTATCGCAAGATTGATTAGGCTTTTTGGTGGTGGTGTAATGAGAGGAAGTTCTTCCAAGGGAGGAACAGCCGTTTTAAGAGAAGCATTAAAATCATTACATAAAGGGCGAGATATCGGTATTACCCCCGATGGCCCACGAGGACCAAAACACTCTGTAGCCAATGGCGTTGCTGCCCTTGCTATGCTTAAAAAAGTGCCTATTATCACCATCAATTGTCGACCATCATCTTATTGGAAAATGAAAAGTTGGGATGAGTTTTGTATTCCCAAGCCTTTTTCAACTTTAGAGTTTTATTTTGGAAATCCATTTTCTGTTGAAGGCCTTGAGATGGAAGAAGCGAAAAGAACGATACAAGAGAGGTTGCTTGTACATGCTATTTAGACAAATGGCATTATTTTTGCTTTATATTTTAGAAAACTTAAGCAAGATTAGTCTAATATATATCCTAAAATTAATACAAGAGATTAAAGTGAATAAAAAGTGTGTGCTATGGGCATAAAAACAATCATTCAAAAAAAGTTTCCAAACCTTTTTGTCTGTGTTGTGTTCAATGAAAATGAGTGTACACTTCGTTGTAAAGTTCTCCAAAACGATACAATTAGAAATACTTTCAGCAAGACTTTTAGTATTGAATTTTCACAAGAAGCATTAGATAAGAATGTTGAAAATTATATTATTGCACTTCAAGAAGAATATCATTTTGTCTACATTGCATTTTTACTCAATTCTATGGGGCAAGGTGCCATAGAAGGTTGTAGTAGTGCAAGTTTTGCAAAACATAATGTTGATATGCAAAATGTTCATCATGCTGCCATCTCTAACTTGTGGTCTGTCTATGCTTCGTATATCGAAATAAAATGGGCGAAAAATATTTTTTCTGAAGTAGGTTTGGATCTTATTTATTCTCCTTTTATTATTCTCAATGATTTTGTCATTTCTCAAAAATTAAAAAATAAACCGACTTGTTATATTTTAAATTGTCAAGATTTTTTCGTTTTGGCTATTTTCGAAGATAGAAAAGTCCATTTTGGTGCTTTCTTTAAAACACAAAGTGATACTTCTTTTGCACACTCTTCTGAATCTAACGATTGGGAAACGGAACAAAAAGAAGAAAGTATCGCAGAGTTAGGAGAAATGCCTGAGATAGAAGAATCAGACAATGATGAAATGAGTGATTTAGCAGAATTAGGAGATATTGACGACTTTAGGTCAGTTGACTCGTTTGCGGATATGGATGATGTAAAAACGCTAGGACATTTTCAAGGAATAGACTCAGTGAGCCAAGAAGATTCTAGTTTGGAGCTTTATGGACGAGATTTATTAGTCTATAAGTATCTTAAATCCTCATTGGAAGAGTACTATCACAATCCACTTTATCAGAGTGAATTTATTGAAGAAATTGTGATATTTGATGGATACGAAATCAGCTCAGATCTTATTCGTCAGCTAGAAGATGAATTGATGATGGATGTTGAAATCCACAAAGTTGATGTTGCTGATCGTATGTGCGATATTGCTATCAAAGAGATTTTTGCATGAAATATAGTTTTATAAAGCCTAGGCAAAAGAATTTTTTATCTCTTTTTAGTAAAATTTGGGTTATTTTTATTGCATTGATGGTTGCTTTTATGCTGGCTTTTGATTTTTATATTGTCATGGAAGCAAAATCATTCAAAGTAGGTGTTGTCGAGTTGGTTTCACAAAGAGAAGAGCTTGAAAATAGAATAGATCAAGATGATGAGTATATTGGTGTTATTTTGCGACAAAAGGCACTCAGCGAAGAAATATTTTCAAATAATACGCTTTTAAAAGAGAGCATGAAAAACCTTTTTGATCTTGTGCCTGATCAAATCACCCTTAAAAAAGTCCAAATGGAGCGCAATTCATTGGTGCTTTATGGTGTTGCTCCAACGCAAGATACTTTTAATTTTCTCTTAGCAGCCCCTTTAAAATCTATTTTTCACACGAGCAATACGACATTTTATCTCACATCTGAAGGTTGGTACAATTTTGTAAGTATCAATAAAATTTTGGGAATGGATGGTGTGCGTGAGTAACATCGATAGAAGTCTTGAAAAAATAGATATTATGAAGCTATTGCTTTTTTTAATGGCGTTTATTATCATTACTTTTAGTATTGTTTTTTTGATGATTATCCCCAATGTTAAAGAGCATAGGGCTTTGCAAACGGAATATAAACGGGTGCTGGTTCATAAAACGAGAGTTGAAAATCTTTATTTGGAAAGAGAAGCTGAGCTTTCTAAACTCAAAGTTGAAAATGATGCTGTCATTAAAGCGTTTAAACATGTCTTTACGCAAGAAGAATTTATCACTTATGCTAGAAAATTTTTTGCAGAAGTACATTTAACCCAAATTACGAAATCTGAGTATAAAAAAGAATTTGTAGAGTATGAGCTTAATGTCACTTCGACACTCAAAACACCGACAAATTTTTACAGTTTTTTAGAAGGGCTTAACCGTTACAGTAGTATCGTACAAGCAGATTTCCCGATACATCTTGAATCAGGAAAAGAGTCTATCACTTCAACTTTTAAACTGAAAGTTTATGATCTTAACGCAACGCGTTAGTTGTACCAATATCTATTTTTGCTTCGTACATGTAAGGTCTTATTTTGGGTGGAATGCCTGCAACCCTACATAACTCTTTAAACTTTTTATCCATGACAGCCTCTTTAAAAGGGGCTATAAAAATAGACTCTTCCTTAAAACAGACCGCAATCCTACCTCCTACAACACAATCCTTGGTGCGCAAAATCTCTTCTCTTGTCTCAGATGAGATGAGTGTCCCTAAAAGCTTTATTGCTTTGTCAATTTGGCGAATATTAATCAAATCATCATTATCTCTAGGAATGATAAAAAGGTCTTGAATTCTTTTGGTATGCGTTGGCAATAAGCGTTTGGCATCTTCTTCGAGGTAAGCAAAGCTTTTGCAAATTCCCTCTTCGTAGGTTTCAATTAAAGGCGTTGCGTGGTATTTTCGTATTTTATTGCGCAGGTAAGTCAGTGTCTCATTGCTCTCATCAATAAAATATTGGATTTGATTGTTTTTAAGAAAACTAAGCAAAGAAGATTTGCTTACATGTAAGAGTGGTCGCACGAGCGTGTAGTTGTTTTTGGCTTCAAATTCTCTCATCCCCAACATTTCCACAAGCCCAGATCCGCGCCCTAATTGCATTAAAAACCATTCTAGCCTATCGTTTAGATGATGCGCAGTCAGAAGCGTTGTGTAGTGATGTTCGGTGATGATTTGCTCAAAAAAATCGTATCGAACCTGCCGTGCATGGTGTTCAAAGTTGGTAGATTCGAGTGTGACAGAGTGGATAAAACATCTCTTTCCATGAGCGGAACAAAGGGCTTGTGCAAAAGAGACTTCTTGCACACTTTGTGCTCTTGTGTTGTAATTTACGATAGCAACATCAAAAGCAATGCCCTCTTCAAGCAATAAAAAAAAGAGCGCACTCGAATCAACTCCACCACTAAAAGCCAAAAGGTTTTGAGTGGTTTTTAACGAGCTTATGCACTCATTGTGCAGTTTTGGTAACAGTGGCAATGAGTTTATCTCCCGCAAGTTCGCTTACTTTGGCATAGTAACACTTGCCGACTTCAAGCTCTCCAACATCCGATTCATTGACTAAAATCTCACCATCAATCTCAGGTGCCCAAGCGAGTTTTCGTGCACCCATAAAAAACTCATGTTCGCTACTTTCGCCCTCAATGAGGATTTGTATCTCTTTTCCCAACTCTTTTTCAAGACTTTTTTTGGTTTTTGCTAAAACGATTTTATCGAGTGATTTAATGCGTTTATTAATAATTTTGGAATCAATCTTCTCTTCCATCAAAAAAGCAGGCGTATCTTCTTCGTCTGAATAGGCAAAGATATTAACCCTATCAAAGTCAAAGTCTTTGACAAATTGAAGCAATTCATCAAACTCGGCATCACTCTCGCTAGGATGTCCTACGATAAAACTCGTACGCACAAAACTATCTTTTGCCTCTCGCATCATGTGAAGCTGTGCGATAATGCGCTCTTTTCCCGCACCTCTTTTCATCCTCTTTAACATGACATCATTAATATGTTGGATAGGCATATCAAAATAATTGTGAAACAAAGGAGACTCAATGATGCGTTCAATCAAAGCATCCGAGGTAGTCGTAGGGTAAAGATATAAAATCCTCGCACTCTTAACACCCTCTATCTTTTCCACCGCATCAATCAGTTTAATTAGTCCCTCTTTTTCACCCACATCACGCAAAAATGAGCTGCTGTCTTGAGAGATAAAACTAAAGTCAAAAAATCCTTTTTTCACTAAAGCAGCGACTTCTTTAATAAGTGATTCAAGGGTTCGAGAAAGCAATTTTCCTTTAAATCCAGGAATCGCACAAAAGCTACATGTTTGGTTGCATCCTTCAGAGAGCTTCACATACGCATGGGCAAGTGAGCCTGTGATAACGCGTTCTTCTTCATTTAAAAGATAAGTGGAGGGAGAAAAACGGTTCTGTCTTAAAGCGATAATCTCATCGATTTTATCATAATCACCCACGCCTGTAAAAAGGTCAACTTCTTTAAGCTCTTTGGTTAAATCTTCTTTGTATCTCTCGCTCAAACACCCAGCCATCACCAAAAGGGAATCTTTTTTGCGTTGTCCATGAAGGGAAAGGATAGTGTTGATACTCTCCTCTTTAGCAGGTCCGATAAATCCACAAGTATTGACGATGAGAACATCCGCAGTGGAAGGATCATCGCAGAGTTGATAGGCTTGAAGTTTGCCTAGCATGACTTCACTATCGACTAAATTTTTATTACAGCCTAGAGAGACTAAATGTAGTTTTTTCAATGTTTTACCTTAAATCCATAAATTATCAATGAGTCTGGTTGTGCCAACTTTGGCGCAGACTAAAATGATGGTGTTACCCAAATCAATTGTTTCTATTGTATCAAAATCTCGTCTGAGAATCTCCACATACTCTACATGTAAAGGTTCTAGGGTGAGTAGCATCTCGTGTTTAATCGTTGCAATATCTCTTGTTCCTGCGATGATAGCTCTAGTTGCTGTTTTAAGAGATTTGGAAATTAAAAGGGCTTCACTTCGTTGCTCATTGCTTAGATAAACATTACGGCTTGAGAGGGCAAGTCCATCATCTTCTCTTACAATTTCGCAAGGGATAATTTGAACATCTAAAAAAAGTGTTTGAACCATATTTTGGATGAGATACAGTTGTTGGGCATCTTTTTTCCCAAAGTAGGCGCGATGAGGTTTGCTTAGATGAAAGAGTTTGAGCACAACTTGTAAAACGCCATCAAAATGCCCTGGACGAGCCAAACCTTCTAAAATATAACTTTTGGAAGAGGGAGCTAGTATGGAGGGTTCTAAACTCGTATACATCGTTTGGACATCAGGCATAAACAATGCTTCGACTCCGCAAAGTTCACAAATTTTAATATCGGCTTCTGTTTTTTTGGGATATTTTTCAAAATCCTCACCTGCAAGGAACTGCGTAGGATTGACGAAAATGGAAACGATAGTGTGTTCATTCTCGTTGCATGATTGCTGGATTAAGGAAAGATGACCATTGTGTAAAGCTCCCATTGTAGGAACCAAACCGACGGGTCCTTTAAGCGTAGCTCTAAAGGTTTTGAGTTCATCAATTGTTTGTAATATTTTCATTTTAGGCACTTTTGAGTAAAATATAATAAAATAAGCATTATATCAAAAGGGATAACGGTTTGGATAGTTATGAATATACGGAATTATTAAAAAAACTCACGACTAAAGTGGACAATATCGCACAAATCATTAAACCAGAAGTTTTGCAAAGTCGTTTGAGTGAAATAGCAGATATGGAGCAAAATCCTGAATTTTGGAATGATGCCAAAAATGCTGGGGAAATTCAAAAAGAAAAGACTTCACTTAATTCATTACTCACTCGTTACACCAAAGCCAAAACCGTTGTGTTTGACGCGGTAGATTTGTACGAGATGGCCAATAGTGAAAATGATGAATCAACCATTGAAGTACTCTATGATGATGCGACTAATTTGGAAGATCATATCACCAATCTTGAAATTGCCATGATGCTCAGCGGTGAAAGTGATGCAAACAATGCCATCATCTCCATTCATCCAGGTGCTGGGGGAACAGAAAGTCAAGACTGGGCGAGTATGTTGTATCGAATGTACCTTCGATGGGCTGAACGATGTGGCTTTAAAGTCGAAGTTTTGGACTATCAGGAAGGCGATGAGGCAGGGCTTAAAGATGTCAGTTTTATCGTTCGAGGTGAGAATGCTTATGGGTATCTCAAAGTGGAAAATGGGATTCATCGGTTAGTGCGAATCAGCCCTTTTGATGCCAATGCCAAGCGACATACTTCATTTAGTTCGGTGATGGTTTCACCTGAAGTGGATGATGATATCGATATCGAGATTTTGGATAAAGACATTCGTATCGATACTTATCGCTCAGGAGGATCTGGTGGTCAGCATGTTAACAAAACGGACAGTGCGATTCGTATTACACACATCGCGACCAATATCGTGGTGCAATGCCAAAATGATAGGTCACAGCATAAAAACAAAGCATCAGCAATGAAGATGCTTAAATCTAGGCTGTATGAATTAGAACTCGAAAAACAACAAGCGCTTAAAGATGGGGTTGAAAAAAGTGAGATAGGTTGGGGTCACCAGATACGAAGTTATGTGCTCGCCCCTTATCAACAGGTCAAAGACAATCGTAGTAATGTCGCCTATTCACAAGTCAATACGATTTTGGATGGTGACATTACCAAAATGATCGAAGATGTGCTCATCGCACAAAAAGGAAAATAATGAGAAAAGACGCTCTACTCAATCAATTAGGCTATACCATTACCCAAAGTGCTCAAGCACAAGTCCAAAAAGTTATCGACAATACCCATGGTTTTGATCATGTTGAAAAGCATCTTATCGCACTTCATGATACACTCAAATCACACCTTTCCTGCGTAGCCCTCTCTAGTAGTAAAGATTACTTCAAAATTAAAAATGAAGCGGTGGGCTCTGAGATGCGAAGTGAAGTCAATGAACTGATTGAGCGATGGTCTAAAAAATATAAAATTGAGATTGAAAAAGTTCCTAACAAAGATACATATTATGTAAAAGGGTATAAATAATGGCAAATGTAAAATATTTGGTTATTGCAGGACTTGTTGTTGCTGGTGTTGTGGCTACACCTTTGATTGTCTCAAAAACTATTGACAGTAAGATAGAAGCTAATAGCATGGTGTTAGATAACAATGGTTTTAAGCACACGATACTGAGTAAAAGTGGTTATTTTACCAGCAAAAGAACTTTTAGTCTTGAAATAGTCGATGCACAAAAGGCAAGAGATTTTTTACTCGATAAATTAGTAGAAAAAAATGCACAGTATAAAGTCTTTGCACAAAGTCTCAAAACTGGCAAAAAAGAAGATGTTAATGATGCGTTTAATGGACTAACACTCAAAGGCGAGATGACCAATTCTAACCTTTTTCCCGATGATACTAAAGTGAGTTTAGCTTTGGACAAGTTGCCACTTTCTGCGAACAAGGAGCTTTCGGATAACAAAGAACTTGGTGGTGCGATTTTACCACTTCTTACCAGAGGTGTTTTTGCTATTGATATGACCATTGGAAGCGATGAAAAGCTTAAAGACCTTAAATTTAGAGATATCAAAGAGCAAATTAAGATAGATGGAACGGCTTTGGATATTGATACGGCAAACCAAATCGTCACTTTAAATGAACAAGGTGGCGTAGTTAATGGTGTTGTGGGTGTTGGTAAACAAAATTTAAGTGTCAATAGCGATATGTTTGTGTTCAAAAGTCAGTTGGATAATTTTAAATATAATTTTGCCTATAAAGATGACATTAATAACAAAGGTGATGTTGAAATTGGAAAGTATATCTTTGAAATGGCAGACGAATATAGCAATGTTAAGTTCTCACTAGGTGCTATCAAAGCCAATAGTAGCGTTGAAGATGTGCGAAAAGATTTGCAACTTAAGGGAGATTATGTCATTAATAATATTGCTTTTGTGAACGAAACAGACGATATCAAACTCAATCAATTGCTTTTCAAACTCTTTTTAAGAGGTATCAATAGCGATACAATGAAAAAATTACAAAATGACTATAATATGATGGTTTTAGGCACAGGAATACCGAGTGATCAAGCGATTATTGAAGATTTTGTAGCACTGATCAATCAAGGATTTAAACTTGATTTTGATATGGCATTTAAGGGGCTAAGTGGAGAACTTAACCTTAAAGATGTTGTTATCGAAACCAAATTTGAGATTGCCAAGAACAGTTATAATGACAAACAAAGTCCGTTGGCTATCATTAATCTTTTAAATGTCACGGCTAAAGTGAAAATGCACAAAGATGACCAAAAAACACTTGAAGCACTCTCTTTGGTTTCTTCTGAAGATGTTGCCAATGGCAAAGTTGAGGGCGATTTTGTGATTTATGAACTCGTGATGAAAGAGGGTGCGGTAAGCATCAACGGAAAGGCGATGCAATAAGCTATGAATGATAAACCCAGTATCTTCCTCGCTTCCCTTGAAGATCTTTTTTCTTCAAGGGTTTTGCTCGTAAGTCTTTTCTCTTTTATCCTCACTATTGCCTTTTTTGTCATCACGCTTTTTTTCCTTTTTGGAAGCATTGAGTCTTTGACACAGTGGTTTGTCGCATGGATGGGAAGTTTCGAGCAGACGATTGAGCAAAATTGGTTATTGGGATTTATCTCGTTGATTTTTATTACCAAGGCGATTGTTGGTATTTTAGTAGTAGTGACTTC
>JAQWCT010000046.1 GCA_028705785.1 Sulfurospirillaceae bacterium
GGGCTTCCTTTGGCAAGACTACAGCCGTGTTTATCAGTATCAATGCCCAATCCCCCAGCTTCAATACCCATACATGTAACGCCTTCTTCTTCTAAAAAATGGCTAAAAATTCCCATCGCATTACTGCCTCCGCCGATACACGCAATAACCATATCAGGCAAGCGGTTTTCTTTGACTAAAATCTGCGCCTTTGCCTCATAACCGATAATGGCTTGAAAATCGCGCACCATCATAGGATAAGGATGAGGACCAGCAACGGTTCCGATGATATAAAAAGTATCTCTAGCATGGGTTACCCAGTAACGAATGGCTTCATTCATCGCATCTTTGAGCGTTTTACTGCCACTTTTGACACTGTGAACTTTAGCACCCAAAAGCTTCATACGAAAAACATTGAGTTCTTGTCTCTCAACATCTTTTTCACCCATAAAGATTTCACATTCAAGTCCTAAAAGTGCCGCAACTGTGGCTGTAGCAACACCATGTTGTCCAGCTCCCGTTTCTGCAATAACGCGTTTTTTACCCATTCTTTTAGCAATAAGCCCTTGTGCAATGGTATTATTGACTTTGTGTGCGCCTGTATGGTTTAAATCTTCTCGTTTAAGATAAACTTTTGCCCCCAGTTCATCAGAGATGTTTTTGGCAAAATAAAGCGTTGAGGGACGACCCACATAATCTTTAAGATAGTAGTCTACTTCGCTCCAAAAAGCTTCATCAAAACGCAGTTTTTTGTACTCAGCTTCAAGTTCAAAAAGCACAGGCATAAGGGTTTCTGGAACATATCTTCCACCAAAGATACCAAAGTGTCCGTTAGCATCTGGATCAAATTTTGAAACTTTAGGAATATACATCAATCAACCTCTAAAACAGAATAAACGCAAGTGGTTTTTTTAATATCTAGATCCCCTTGTAAAAAAGTCAGGTTAATGATAAAACACGCTTCAACGCACTGCGCTCCTGCTTTATTGATAAGGTTAACTGCCGCAGTTGCCGTTCCCCCTGTCGCAATTAAATCATCAATAAGAAGTACTTTTGGTTTGGGATTGCCTTCCATTGAAAAAGCATCAATATGGATGGCTACTTCATCCACACCATATTCTAAAGAGTATTTTTCACTAATGGTTGTATAGGGAAGTTTACCAGGTTTGCGAATAGGAACAAAACGCGTTTTAAGCCTAGCTGCAAGTGCCGCCCCAAAGATAAATCCACGGCTTTCAATCCCCGCGATATAATCAATCTCTTGATTTTGATAGCGCAAAGTAAGATGATCCATCAAAAGGTTAAACGCATGGTCATTGCCTAATAAAGTCGTGATGTCTTTAAATTTAATGCCAGGTTTGGGGAAATCCTCAATTTCTCGAATAGAGTCTAGTAAATATTGCTTGTCTTTTTGACTTAAAGTATTCATGAAAAAAGCCTTTGTTATTTAAAAATAGTATATTTCGTGTACATAAAAAGAAGAAAAACAATACCAAATGCACTATAAGAGATAGCTTCAAATCCCATTATAAAAGAGCCTCTATTTTTCCCTCAAGCTCTTTGATATGCTGGCGAAGCTTATCGCCTTCCATGCGGTATTGGCTATTTCTGGTACGAAGTGATTTAAGATCGTTTTTGACTTTTTTAAGTTCATCACTCAAAATATCGATATTGCCAAGAGACCTTTGAAGTTGCACTTGATATTTTCGTATAACGACTTCTGCATCACTTAGGGTATGTTTCACCACAATGTTACTGCGTTTTTCTTTTCGAAGGAGTGTTCTAAAATAGAAAACCATAACCAATAGATAGATACAAGCAGAAAAAAGAAGGGTTGAAATAATCCAATCTAATATCATGGCTATAACTCTAATTTTTGAACACGCAACGCATGTCTTCCACCCTCAAATGAGGTTTCACACCATGCTTTAAGCATAGATTCGACCACACCAAGACCAACGATTCGTTCGCCAAAACAAAGGACATTGGCATCATTGTGTGCTCGTGCCATTTGTGCCGTATACGCATCATGACAAAGGGCGGCTCTAATTCCGATGTGTTTATTGGCAGCTAAACTCATGCCAATGCCTGAACCACAAATCAAAATGCCTTGCGTTCCCTCATGTTGTAGAACTTCCTTGCATAAAGCATGGGCAAAGTCTGGGTAATCAACGCGCTCATTGTTAAAAGGTCCCAAATCTAAAACTTCATGCCCCATTCCTTTAAGCAAAGCTATCACAGCAGGTTTAATAGCGACTCCCGCATGGTCAGTTGCGATAAAAAATTTCAAGCAAATCCTTTATTTCGTAGTAGTTTCAATTATAACACAAGGATTATTAGAAAATCCAAAATTTAGTATAGTAACCCGATGACATATCTAATTGGTGCAAAAAAGTATTTTGAGGCTGGTGTGGCGATAAGAAGTATCAAGATGACCATACCATATCGCTCCATTGAGTTGTAAAATGTGACGACTTTATACCATCCCAAACTATCGGCAAGATAGGTCAGAGCATGTGAGCCATCAAGGGGAGGGATAGGGTAGAGATTGAAAATTCCTAAAACGACATTGTAGATAAGGGATTGGATGAGAAAATAGACGATAAAGTACTGAGCAAGAGTGTCTACTTCATGAAGGTCTTGAAAAAAACCTAGCAAAAATGCACACAATGTGGCAAGTGCAAAATTGTAAGCAATGCCTGCTAGGGAAACTGCAATAGCTGCTTTATTGCCACCATTGCGCAAAACAGTGGGGATGAAAATGGGAACAGGTTTTGCCCAACCAAACATAAAAGGCGCACCACTAAAAAACAACACCGCAGGAACAATAATCGTTCCTACCATGTCTACATGTACAAGTGGATTGATGCTGAGGCGACCTGCATATTTAGCCGTATTGTCACCATAAAGATACGCTACATATCCATGCATGATTTCATGCCCGATGATAGCAAACATCAGTGCTAAGACAACGGCAATTGTTTCTACGATAGTGACACTATCCATTAAAAAAAGCTCTCATCGTATTGCATGGACTCAATAAATCGTCCGATACGGTTCCATCTGATTTTATACTCATCATCCCATGAAAAATAGATAAACCAAGGCTTCCCTACGATATTAGCATATGGCACACTTCCCCAAAAACGGCTATCGTTTGAGTGGTCACGGTTGTCACCCATCATGAAATAGTTTGCTTTTTCCACTTTAGTATAAAAAGCGTTGTACATGTAAGCATCTCTTTTAGGTAATTCTGGCACGATGGCTGGTTTCATCGCTAGCTCATTTGCCGACATATACATCCCCATTTGTTCAAAAAGGTCTATTTTATCATCGTACTGTATACCATGAAATTGCTCTTTAAAAGGCTCATGCACCCAAAGTTTTCCACCCAAGGAGATGATTTTTTCTTTGGCAAAAGTTTTCTTCATATACTCATCACCCTCAGAAAAACGGATATAAAGATTTTTATCTTGGTATAAAATCTCATCACCCTCTGTGGCGATACAGCGTTTGACATAGTGAATTTTTTCATTTTTAGGAAATCTAAAAACAACAATATCACCCCTTTGAGGTTTTGGACCCTCTATCAAATGACCATTGCCATTAAAATCAGGCAATACGGGAACTTCAAGCCAAGGGATATGAGGGGTTGGTGTTCCATAAGCAAATTTTTTCACAAACAAATGGTCACCGATCAAAAGCGTTTTTTTCATCGAACCACTAGGAATGACGAAAGCTTGTGCAACAAAGAAGATAACGAGTAAGACGATGATAATCGTACCCGTCCAACTGTTAGAAAAAGCATAGAATTTTTTAAGTGAATTTTTCATATGGGTAAGTTTTATCCTTATCTATTTTTAGCAGATTTAATGGTGTTTTCAAGAAGCATAGCGATGGTCATGGGACCGACTCCGCCAGGAACTGGAGTGATAAAACTGCATTTAGGCGCAACACCAGCGAAGTCTACGTCGCCAACGATTTTACCCTCAGCATTTCGGTTAATGCCTACATCAATGACGATAGCGCCTTCTTTGACCATGTCAGCCGTTAGAAGATTGATTTTCCCCACACCGACAACGATTAAGTCAGCTCTTTTGGTGTGCTCACAGAGATTTTTAGTCGAACTTCGGCAGATTTCAACGGTTGCTGAGGCATTAAGAAGTAGATTCATCATAGGTTTTCCAACGATATTGCTAGCGCCAATCACACAAGCATCTAAGCCTCTCACATTGATTTTATACTCTTCCAAAAGTCGCATCACGCCAAAAGGGGTACAAGGCACAAAACCATCTAGTCCTGCCATCAATCTTCCCACATTAAAAGGGTGAAAACCATCGACATCTTTTTTAGGGTCAATCGCTTCAATAACGGCGTTAGTATCGATATGTTTTGGCAAAGGAAGTTGTACTAAGATGCCATCAACACTTGAATCTAGATTGAGTGAAGTGATAATATCTAGTAGTTCTTTTTGGGTAGTAGATGAGGGCATTTTATGCATAATGGATTTGATTCCAGCGACACCACATGCTTTTTCTTTCGTGTTCACATAAGTTTGACTCGCAGGGTCATCGCCGACTAAAATCACAGCGAGGGCAGGAAAAATTCCTTTTTCATTTAAGAGAATGCTTTCTTGTTTGAGTTCAATTTTTATTTTATCTGAGAGGGCTTTTCCATCAAGGATTTGCATCCAAAACTCCTTATATAATCTTTTTAGTTCGTTTTTGATACTATATCAAATTAGTGTTAAAGAGAGGATAAAGCGGTTTTTATGAGGGTAATAGTTATTTTTTGTATCACAATAATAGGTAGTTTAACATCTTGTTTAGCAGAAGATTTTATCACTAAAATGGAATATGCCAAAATGCTCTACTCAAATCCTAGAGGCATTGGTTGCAATAAATGTCATGGCGAAAAAGGTGAGGGTAGTGTGATCTCACAATATGTGCTCAAAGGTAAAACCGTTGTTTTAGAAGCTCCCAATATTACCAATGTTTCCAAAGAACGATTTTTTCAAGCCCTCAATACTCCCCATAAAGTAATGCCAACCTATTTTTTAACATGGCATGAGATTGATAGCTTGTACTATTTTGTTTCTAGTGGTGTCAAGCGATAGTTTGTTTAAAAATTTTAAGTAAAATGATTGAAAATAATGAGGAAGAGAAATGAATTGTGAAAAAAGTATCAAAGCTTTCCAAAAAGCTCAAGTCGTTATTCCTGGTGGTGTTGATTCTCCTGTTAGAGCATTTAAAAGCGTGGGTGGTACACCTTTATTTATTAAAAAAGGCAAGGGCGCTTATCTTGTAGATATTGATGGCAATAAATATGTAGATTTTGTACAAAGTTGGGGCCCACTCATCTTTGGACATGCCGATAAAACGATTGAAAAAGCTGTCATTAAAGCGGTTAAAAATGGTTTGAGTTTTGGCGCACCAACCAAGGTAGAAACAAAACTAGCATCGCTGATTTGTTCGATGTTTGAGGGAATGGATAAAGTCCGTTTCGTCAGCAGTGGAACTGAAGCAGTGATGAGTGCGATAAGATTGGCACGAGGTTATACCAATCGTGATGATATCGTTAAGTTTGAGGGTTGCTATCATGGACACAGTGACTCTTTGTTGGTGCAAGCAGGAAGTGGTGCTGTAACTTTTGGCACACCTAGCTCTCCGGGTGTTCCAAGCGATTTGACCAAGCACACATTACTCGCAAAATACAATGATATAAAAAGTGTGAAAAAATGCTTTCAAAATTCTAAAAACATCGCGTGTGTTATCATCGAACCAATAGCAGGCAATATGGGTTTTGTCCCAGCCGATGCAAAGTTTTTAGAAGAGCTTCGTGCTCTTTGTGATAAGCATGGCGCACTCTTGATTTTTGATGAAGTCATGAGTGGTTTTAGGGCTTCACTTAAAGGCGCACAAGGGGTTTATGAAACAAAACCTGATTTGGTTACTTTTGGAAAAGTTATCGGTGGTGGTATGCCTGTGGGTGCCTTTGGTGGTTGGGCTGAGATTATGGATAAACTCTCTCCTGATGGCCCTGTGTATCAAGCAGGAACTTTGAGTGGCAATCCCGTAGCGATGTCAGCAGGTCTTGCTTCACTGGAAAAACTTATCGCTCATGAAGGCTTACATGTAGAGCTTGAAGTTAAAGCAAAAAGATTGGTTGAGGGACTTAAAAGTGCTGCCTTGGCTGAGGGAATTGCACTTCAAGTGGGCGCTATCGGCAGTATGTTTGGCTTCTTTTTCAACGATAAACCTGTGAAAAATTTTGATGATGCACTCACTTCAAATACCAAGCTATTTGCAGCGTTTCACCAAGGAATGCTCAAAGAGGGTTTTTACTTTGCGTGCAGTCAGTTTGAAACAGGTTTTATTTCGAGCGTTATGAGTGATGAGATGATAGACGAAACCATAGAAGCAGCTGCTAAAGTCTTTAAGGAAATCAAATGAGCGAAACTCCAAAATACGGTAAAATCATCGAAGGGGCAGAACAACTCTCTTTAGGTATTTCGATGGTGGTTGCTGTTTTAATTGGTGTAGGTATTGGATTGATGCTTAAAAACTTTTTTGATACCCCTTGGCTTTTATGGGTGGGTGTTTTTATAGGCGTGAGTGCGGCGATCTTGAATGTGTATAAAGCCTATAAAAAACAAGTCAAATCACTCGATGAGCTCAAAGATGATGTTCGCTACAAAAAATACCAAAAAAATAGTGGTGATGATGAAGATGACGATAAGTAAAAATCTCTATTTTGCTTATATCTTCGTTGATTTAATCGTCATTATAGTTTCTTTCTTTTTAGGGGATTTGTGGCTTCTCAACACCCAAGTGGCTTTTGCCTCTTCAATGCTTATCACGATGGCGTCCTTTTTGTCTTATAAGAGTATGGTCAAGGCGCGTGTAAGTTCAGGTGATTTGGGTGATGATAGAGACCTTTTAGACGATATCGAAGATCCTCATAAGCTTTACGAGGAAGAAGAAAAAGAGCCTCAAAAGATAGGATTTAAGCAAGGGGCTAAAAACCTCGTAAGTAGTTATAAAGGCGCTTTATCGCCTTATCGCATTGCTTCTTATGGTGTATTGTGTTTAGCGGTACTTTTCTTAATTCGTCATAACTATTTTGATGGAATAGCATTTTTAGTGGGACTTGGTGTCGTGCCGATTTCGAGTTTAGCAGGACTTTGGTTTATAGATAAAAATAAAGAGTTTGCATGAAAAGAATGAGTAATGAAGAAGCTTTATGGCTGATTCAAAATGAAGATTTAAATACGCTTGGTCAAAAAGCGTTTGAGCGAAAAATGCAACTTCATCCACAAAATCTAACGACATCTGTGGTTGATAGAAATATCAATTATACCAATGTTTGTTGGGTGGATTGTAAGTTTTGTGCTTTTTACCGCCATCACAAAGAGGATGAAGCCTATGTACTCTCCTTTGAAGAGATAGGCAAGAAGATAGAAGAACTCATCGAAATTGGTGGGACACAAATCCTTTTTCAAGGAGGAGTGCATCCTAAGCTTAAAATTGAGTGGTATGAAGAGTTGGTTGAGTGGATAAGTACGCATTATCCCACAATTACGATTCATGGATTTTCTGCGATTGAGATTGATTATATCGCTAAAATTTCAAAAATTAGCAATCTTGAAGTATTGCAAAGACTCCAAAAAAAAGGTCTTTTTAGTATCCCTGGCGCTGGAGCTGAAATCTTAAGTGATAGGGTAAGAGACATTATAGCCCCTAAAAAGTTAGGAACACAAGAGTGGTTAGATGTCCATCATGCTGCACATACCATCGGAATGCGCTCAACCGCTACGATGATGTTTGGAACGGTTGAAAGCGATGAAGAGATAATAGAACATTGGGAAAAGATACGCGATTTGCAAGATAAAATGGGTGGTTTTAGAGCCTTTATCATGTGGAGTTTTCAATCTGAGCACACACAGCTCAAACTCGAACATCCAGAAATTAAAAAGCAATCTGCCAATCGCTATCTAAGGCTTCTAGCTGTAAGTCGTTTGTATCTTGATAATTTTGAAAATATCCAAAGCTCATGGGTCACGCAAGGCAGTTACATCGGACAACTTGCTTTGATGTTTGGTGCCAATGACCTTGGTAGTACGATGATGGAAGAAAATGTGGTCAAAGCTGCGGGTGCAGCAAATCGCATGAACCAAGAAGAGATGATTAAACTCATCAAAGATATTGGCTCAATTCCTGCTAAACGGGACACAGCCTATACTGTTTTGGAGAAGTTTGCATGAAAATAGTGTTTTTAATAATGATTTTTTTACAAGGAGTTTTAGTGAGTCAAGAGATAAGTAAAATAAGTGTCAGTGGTGTTGAAGTTCCCATCGTTTTTGAAAAAGATACGAGTTTACCTATCGCCTCATTGCAACTGGTCGTAAAAAATGCAGGAAGTATGGAAGATGGCGCACATGAGGGCATCGCAAAGTTTTTATCAAGTATTTTAGGTGAGGGGACTCGGGAGATAAATTCTAGTGCCTTTGCCGAAGAATTAGAGTTTCGTGCTATCTCTTTAGGTGCTCATGCAGGTGTTGAAACCTTGGTTTTTGAAGTCTCTTCGCTTAAAGAGCAATTTCCTTATGCTTTAGAAATGCTCAAAAAAGTCGTTAAAAGTCCTAATTTTAGTAAAGAAAGCTTTGATAAAGTAAAGTTAATGACACTAGGTATGCTTTCCAATAAAGAGAGTGATTTTGACTACATCGCCAATCTTAACTTACAAAAGCTTATTTTCGCTGACACGCCTTTTGCCCACGCTTACAGTGGTGATGTTAAAAGTATGAAAGCTTTGAAACTCAAAGAGGTCGAAGCGTTTTATAAAGACCATATGAGTTTGGAAAATGTCATCATTGTTGCAGGTGGCGATGTTGAATTAGAAGATCTTAAAAAAGCACTTTTACCCATACTTTCCGAGATAAAAAAAGGTAAAGTTAAAGAGATACCTTACTACGATGCGCAAAAAAATGCCAAAGAAGTTGTTATCGAAAAAGAGAGCGAACAAGCTTATATCTATTTTGGGGCTCCTTTTTATATGAAAAGTGGTGATGAAAATGCTTATAAAGCCAAAGTAGCAAGTTTTATCTTGGGAGAGAGTGGTTTTGGTAGTCGTTTGATGGAAGAGATTCGTGTGAAGCGAGGATTGGCGTATTCAAGTTATAGTCGAACCAGCATTGGAAAATTCCATAGCAGTTTTACAGGACATCTTCAAACTAAAAATGAAAATTTAGAAGAAGCCAAAAAAATCGTTAAAGAAGAGATCCAACGATTTGTAGATAGTGGTGTAAAACCTGAAGAGCTAGCACAAGCTAAACGATTTTTACTGGGAAGCGAGCCACTTCGAAATGAAACACTTTCGCAAAGACTTTCTCGCGCTTTTTTTGAGTATTACGGTGGGTTTGAGCTGGGACATTCTAAAAAGCAGTTAGAGAAAATTGAAAAGTTAAGCCTTGAAGAGCTTAATAGCTTTATCAAGTCTCACGATGAAATCACCCATCTTAGTTTTTCAGTGGTATGCGCACCTCGTGAAAAAAAGTGATTTAGACCCTATTGCAAGCGAGCGATTTAAAAAATTAGGAGTAACAACGCTGTTAGACTTGGCGTTGTTACTCCCTCACGAATACGACAATAGTTTCATCTCTCCTAAACCTCTAATAGATGCGCATAATGCTTTACATGTAAAGGTTGTAAACCACAAAATTACACCTAAAGTTTTTCAGATTTCTTTCTTTTGTGAAGCGTGGGATTGTGTGGTGGAAGGTGTCATTTTTGCGGCACGACTTTATCATCGGACAAGTTTTAAAGTGGGGCAAACTTTAACCATTGGTGGAAAACTCCAATACAATGGGGGCAAACTCCAAATCATCCAGCCTAAGATTTTAACCACTATCAACGCCATTACTCCCAAATATAAATCTCCTTTACAAAATAAAACTGTTTTGGGATTGATGCAACAATATCTCACTAAAGAAGCGCTAAGAGATGCTGGGTTAGACGCTAAAGAAGCCAATTTGGTCTATCACATTCATTTTCCTACACCAAAAGAAGTCAGTGAATTTGAAGCTTTTGGCTGGAACAAAGCGATAGAAAAAATACTCAAACTCGCAGAAATTTTGAACTATCTCCAAAAGCTTTCCACTAAAAAAGTTTCGTTTCCTAGCTGTGCGAGGCTTGATGGTGATGAAAATCCTTTTGTAAAGTCTCTTCCTTTTAAACTCACAGCTGACCAAGTCAAAGTTATCGCAGACATCAAACACGATTTTTTAGGGGAAACTGCTTCCAAACGCGTTATCATGGGTGATGTGGGGTGTGGTAAAACAATGGTGATTTTAAGCGCTGTGATGATGGCGTATCCTAAAAAATGCGTATTGATGGCACCTACGACGGTTTTAGCGACACAGATTTATGAAGAAGCCAAGAAGTTTTTGCCTTTACATGTAAAGATTTCGTTGGTAGTTCAAAAAAGTTCTAAAAAAGAGTCTTACGATGAAGTGGACTTTTTGATAGGAACCCATGCGCTTCTTTACCGTGAACTGCCCCCTTGTGCTTTGGTGATGGTCGATGAGCAACATCGTTTTGGAACACAGCAAAGAGCGCTTTTATCTGCTTTGGTTTCTGGGGCAAAAGAGCATCCACATTTTTTACAATTCTCTGCTACGCCCATTCCTAGAACACTTTCCATGATGCAGTCTTCATTGGTGGATTTTTCATTTATCAAAATGATGCCTTTTAAAAAAGATATTGAAAGTCATATCATCTTTAAAAAAGATTTTAAAGATTTGGTAGCGCATATTCGCAGTGAAATAAGCCAAAACCATCAATGTATCGTTGTTTATCCCCTTGTTGAAGAGAGTGAGATGGTGGCATACCAATCCATTGATGAGGGACGCTCTTACTGGGAAAAGAATTTTGAAAAAGTCTATGTGACTTATGGAAAAGATAAAAATAAAGAAGAAATTCTTAAAATATTTAGCGAAGAGGGCAATTTGCTTATATCAACCACTGTGGTTGAAGTAGGCATATCTTTACCGAGACTTTCGACAATTGTCATTGTTGGAGCGGAGAGATTAGGGCTCGCGAGCCTTCATCAACTCAGAGGTCGCGTGAGTCGAAATGGTCTTAAGGGCTATTGTTATCTTTACACCAATCTACCCAAAAGTGAGCGGCTTGAAGAGTTTTGTCACACAAACGATGGTTTTGAAATAGCTGAACTTGACCTCAAATACCGCCAAGGTGGTGATGTGGTGGGTGGTTCTTTACAAAGTGGTAAGAAGTTTGTTTGGTTTGATATGGTCGAAGATATTGAGATTTTAAAAGAGGCAAAAAAGCGAGTGGAGGAGGCGAGAACGCCTCCTAGGTTTTAATATAGTCCAAATCTTCCGTCTGATTTTTTGTACATTACGCGAAATTTATCTTCCATATCGTGAAATATCAAAAACTGCTTATCGGAAGCTTTAAGTTCATTCATGGCATCTTCAACTTCGATAGGTTTATAGCTATCAAGTCTCATGGGAACGATTTCGTCATCACTTCCCTCGATATTGATTTCTTCTTCGATGATTTCAGGTTTTTTGTGGTTGGTTATTTTATCGTGGTGTCGTCTGAGAACTTTTTTGGCTCTCTCAATAGCAAGATCTACGGCTGCATAGACATCTTTGTCTTTTTGCAAAATTACAACGGTATTTTTGTGTGCCATATTGATAGCAAATTCGACACTGAAGCCTTTTTTGCCATTTTTTTCATCGGCCGAAATCACAGTACGAACAGATATAACATCGAGATTATACTTTTTGAGTGATTCAACAGCACCATCAATATGTGCTTTGATAGAATCGGTCAAATCAAACTGTTTTCCTACGATACTGGTATTCATCTTGTCTCCTTTTCCTTCCCCTCTTTGGGGGTTTGTACAAAAAGTATAACAAAACGAACCTTAAACAAATAGGAGGTTTTTAGGGTTTTTGAATGGTGCGGCGATGGATGCGAATGGGTTCAGTTGAAAGATTGCGATCTGTGACAAAAGTATCGATGATAACGGTACGATTAGAGTCATTAGTGTCTATATTATTTAAATTATTGGTTAATGTACTGCAATTTGCTGGTAAGCCATTGCCTAAATAGTAAAGTGTAACATTAATATCAAAAAGTATGGTTACTCCATCTGTATAGGATGCATTGATAGTATTTAAACAGTTTGGGGTGATTGCAAAATCATGCCCCGAAATAGCGAGTAATGCATATTCAGTTGCACCTTGGGCTAAAAGTTCGGCTTGTTCTCTTAAGTATAAGTCTGAGGTTTGTTTGGTTGAAAGATTGGATAACGAAATGGCTAATGCCCCAAGTGTTGCAACTAATATCATAAAAACGATAGCCGTAATCATACTAAAACCTCTACGCATCAGTAGACCACCTTTTCTTTGCAGACCACTATTAAGTCACCAACGCCTGTTTGATTGGCATCATGCAAGCAAAGTTTAAGTCTTAGTATAGATTCATCTTGTCTAAAGCGAAAAAGGCTTACATGTTCGGCTAATACAGAGGGCTTACCATGTGCATTATAATTTCGTCCTAACCATGGTTGATAGTTATAATAAAGGGTTAAATTAAAATCTGTCGAGTTAGTTGCACTTGGAACGATAGCATAGGCTGTATGGGCTAGTGTGTATTGCTCTGTAATTTCAGTGGGTGGGTTTGCATCATTGCTGATTTCTAAAATATCAATAGAAGCACCAGTTCTTACTTTGATTGTGGCAGTACCATCAAAATTATTAGGATTTCCCCAGCCAAAGTCTGCTACGGAATACGCCATTCCTTTAAAAACAAGTGCTGCTTCATTTGTTGCTGTTAATGTTATATTTCCATTTGTTAAGGCACTAATAGTACTAATAGCATCGGTGAGATTACTTTCTGATGTTTTAAGAGTAGGTCGTGGTACTGCGTTTCTATTAGTATCATTACTATCAAGGTCGATAAATCCACTCCAGCCAGGACGAGGTGTTCCTAAAAAACTTTCATTACTCGCCCCAATCCATTCAAGGACATTAAAAGTGCCACCAGCAGCAATGCTAGAATCCGATAGCGATAGCGGATTTCCAAGATTATTTCGTGTAATAACGCTCTCTTTGATACGATACTGCAATCTTTTAGCAATTTGTTCTAGTGTGATTTCTGTTTGTGATTCAAGACGATTGATGGTGCGTGAACGAAGATAATTGCTATACATAGAAGCGATAATTTCAGCGCCAATACTCGCAACGATACCCATAATGACCATGACCATGACCAATTCTAACATCGTAAATGCTTTTTTCATTACCAAGCTCTTTTGACAAAAGTGCTTTCGCCTAT